>JAMPYA010000037.1 GCA_023700885.1 Flavobacteriaceae bacterium | reverse complement strand
ATGAAAATTACCTTTTTAGGCCATGCCTGTTTATTAATTGAAACAGAAGGGAAACATATTGTTGTTGACCCTTTCATTTCTGGAAATGACTTGGCATCGCATATTGATTTAAGTAAAATTAAAGCTGATTATATTTTAATTACACACGCTCATCAAGATCATATACTTGATGTAGAAACAATTGCTAAAATTACGGGTGCAACTATTGTTTCTAATTATGAAATAGTTACCTATTATAGCAAAAAGGGATTTAGCGGACATCCGATGAATCATGGAGGAAGTTGGAATTTTGATTTTGGAAAGGTAACTTTTACAAACGCTGTACATTCAAGTTCTTTTCCTGATGGCACTTATGGTGGTCAACCAGGAGGTTTTGTAATCGAGGCTAAAGCAGCAAATATTTATATTGCCGGAGATACTTCTTTAACGATGGATATGCAGTTAATTCCCATTCACACTCAACTAGATTTAGCCATTTTGCCAATTGGAGACAATTTTACAATGGGAATTGAAAGTGCTATTTATGCATCAGATTTTGTTCAATGTGATCGAATTTTAGCTTATCATTATGACACTTTTGATTATATTAAAATAGACCATCACGATGCTAAAAAGAAATTCTTAGATGTAGATAAAGAATTAATATTGCTTCCTATTGGAGAAAGTATAACTTTGTAAGAATTCATAACTAAATTTATTATGACAACATTTTTAATAATTATAGGAACCGCTTTAATCGTTTTTGTAATGCTATATTTAATGGCACCCACAAAATATGAAATCTTTAGAAGTGTAGTTGTAGAAAAACCATTACCCGAAGTTTTTTCGTATGTATCATTGTTAAAAAATCAGGATATGTGGTCTCCTTGGGGAGTAAAAGTGGATCAAACGAAAAGAACTTATACTGAAGTTGATGGTGAAGTGGGATTTATTTCTGCATGGAAAGGGAATAGATGGGAAGGTGAAGGAGAACAAGAAATTATAAATATTGTTCAGGATAGAAGTATTGATACGCAACTTAGGTTTAAAAAACCAATTAAAGTAAATTCAGACTCTTATATTAAAGTATATGAATCAGGTTTAAACACCGAAGTTTTATGGGGTTTTAGAGGTATTTATAAGCGCCCTTTAAATGTGTATGTATTTTTCATGGGTTTAGACAGTAGAATTGGACGTGATTTTGAAATTGGTTTAAGTAAATTAAAACATTTTATTGAAGCTTAGCGCTTCAATTAAATATAAATCCCATTGAAGATGGGATTTTTTATTAAAAATGATTTACTTGTAAAAAAATGAAAAGTAGTGAAAGCAAGATATATTAAATATACCCTACAATTTAAATTGCCCGCAGGAACTTCTAGAGGTACTTTAAAAACTAAAGACACTTATTTTTTGATTATTGAAAATAAAGGAAAAATCGGAATTGGAGAGTGTGCTTTGTTTAAAGGCTTAAGTATTGATGACAAACCCGATTATGAAGAAAAATTACAATGGGTTTGCGATTCTTTATCAAATAATGATTTTATGGTGCTGCATAAACTAACTGAATTCCCTTCAATTCAATTCGGAATTGAACAAGCCATAATTTCATTAGGATCTGAGAATAGGTTTGATTTATATCCATCAGAATTTACAAGAGGAAAATCATCAATTCTGATTAATGGACTTATTTGGATGGGTGATGAGGCTTTTATGTTAAATCAAGTTGAAGAAAAAATTAGAGCCGGATTTAAAACCATTAAACTCAAAATAGGTGCACTAGATTTTGAAAAGGAAATTAAAATTCTTCAATCCATTAGAGATAGATACACTTCTGAAGAAATTGAAATAAGATTAGACGCTAACGGAGCTTTTTCGCCTGATAATGCTTTAGATCAATTAAAACAATTAGCTAAATTTCAAATTCATTCTATAGAGCAACCTATAAAACCAAAACAATGGGAAGTGATGGCGCAATTGTGTGAAAAATCACCCATTCCGATTGCTTTAGATGAAGAACTTATCGGTGTTTTTAATCAAGATAAAATCAACTTATTGGAAACCATTAAACCTCAATTTTTGATTTTAAAACCGAGTTTATTAGGTGGAGTTGCCGGTTGTAACCAATGGATTCAATTGTGTGCTAAACAGCAAATTGGATGGTGGATCACCTCAGCTTTAGAAAGTAATATCGGACTCAACGCCATTGCTCAATACACTTTTAATTTAGGAAATAATTTACCGCAAGGACTCGGTACTGGCGGTTTGTTTACTAATAATTTTGAATCTCCATTAACTATTGAAAGTGGATATTTAAAGTATAATCCTTCAATTTCATGGAACGTAAATTTATAATTTTATGCATCAATTTATAAAACAAGCACTAACTGGTGACAATCAATGGTGGAAGTATATATTAACCATTTTTACTGTTTTCTTTTTTATCCAAATTGGTACCATTCCCTTACTTTATGTAGCATATACCCATGCTGCAGATATAAACGAATTTATGCTATCTGCTCAATCCAATTTTATGAATCTTGGAATAGATTCTAATCTCTTTCTATTTTGGATGATTTTTTCTTTTTTTGTCGGATTAATTTCTTTGTTTGTTTGTATAAAATGGATTCATAATCGTTTTATAAAAACCATTTTTACCTCAAGAAATTCAATTGATTGGAGACGGATACTCTTCGGATTTATGGTTTGGGGTTTTGTAGCAGTTGGAACAATTTTATTGCAAATAAATACGTCTCCAGAAAATTACGAATGGAATTTTAATTTAGTTCCCTTTTTAATTTTAGTGGGGATTTCACTTTTATTTATTCCTTTTCAAACTACATTAGAAGAACTTTTATTTAGAGGTTATTTAATGCAAGGATTAGGTTTAATGTTTCGTTCTTCTTGGATGCCATTATTGATTACTTCTGTTGGATTTGGCTTACTGCATGGTGCTAATCCCGAAGTTGAAAAACTAGGTAATATAGTTATGATTTATTATATCGGTACAGGTTTTATGTTCGGAATTACCACTTTAATGGATGAAGGTGCAGAGTTAGCCATAGGGATGCATGCTGCAAACAATATTGTTGCAGCAGTTTTGGTAACATCAGATTGGATGGTTTTTCAAACAGAAGCACTTTATAAAGATATTTCAGAACCCATTGTTAATATGGAGGCACTTTTTCCGGTGCTGGTAGTTTATCCCATTTTATTGTTGATTTTTGCAAAAAAATATCAATGGAATCAGTGGTCTGAAAGATTGTTCGGGATGTTTTCTGTTGAAAATTAAAATTTATAACCATGAAATTTCATCAACAATTTAAATTAAATAGTCATCAGTTTAAAACCACAGATGAACTTATTGCTTTCACAAAATTGATAGATGAAGATATTTTTCATTTTCTGATTGATTGGTTTAACAAATCTCCTTTTATAAAAGTTACCACTTCTGGGTCTACCGGATATCCAAAAGAAATAAAGTTAAAAAAGGAGCACATGATTAACAGTGCAAAAGCAACTGGTGACTATTTTAAACTTTTTGAAAATACAACTGCTTTACTGTGTATGTCACCAAAATATATTGCAGGCAAGATGATGTTAGTAAGAGCAATGGTATTAGGTTGGGATCTGGATGTGGTTGCACCTACATCAAATCCGCTAGAAAAAATCAATAAAAAGTATGATTTCTGCGCCATGGTTCCTATGCAGGTTACTTTATCGTTAAATGAACTTCATAAAATAAAAACACTAATAATTGGAGGTGGAACTGTTTCTAATTCATTGAAAAGGTCAGTTCAAAATATTAGGACGGATATTTTTGCTACTTACGGTATGACTGAAACGGTTACCCATATTGCAGTAGAAAAACTAAATAACAAACCGACTACCTATTTTAATTGTTTACCAAATGTAAAAGTATCGATAGATAATCGTAATTGTTTGGTAATAAATGCTCCACAAATTGCTGATGAAAGAATAACTACAAATGATATAGTAGAGATTATTAATGAAACTTCTTTTAGATGGTTGGGGCGCTTTGACAATGTTATCAATAGTGGAGGAGTCAAATTATTTCCTGAACAAATTGAATTTTGTTTAACCGATGTTATTGAAAATAGATTTTTTATTGCTTCAGAACCAGATGAGTTGTTGGGTAATAAATTGATTTTAGTTATTGAATCTTTACCTTATTCAGAAGATAAAATTAAAATAATGAAGGAAAAGTTAAAGTCTTCATTATCAAATTATGAAATTCCAAAATCAATTTACTTTACAACGCATTTTGTTGAAACAGCCACAAAAAAAATCCAACGTCAAAAAACATTGGATTTAATATTAAATCAATCTAAAAATTAGTTGTTTATAAAGATAATTTTATAAATTACTAAAATCTTTATAGTAATTAATCCGGCAAAAAACCAAATCGGAATTTTTGCATTTTCTTTCAGTTCAAAGTAAGCCAATTTTAAATCATTATTCATTTCCTGATGCGATAAAACTTGTTTACAATGATTACATTCTGATGCTCCTCTTTTTCCTTTAGAAATAAAAGGGATTTGAAATAAATGACCATAATCACCCAAAATACGAAGTGTTATGGTATTGCTTTTTTTACAATTTACACAGACTACTGCTGGATTATCTACTTTTAATACACTTGTTTTTTTACCAAAAATCATATTTATCATCTTTAATAATTTGTTTACGTCATTGTGTGATATACATTTTGCACATCATCATCTTCTTCAATTTTTTCTAATAATTTTTCAACATCAGCCATTTGATCTTCAGTGAGTTCAGTAGTATTTTGAGGAATTCTCTCAAATCCTGATGATAAAATTTCTATATTTTTTTCTTCCAAATATTTTTGAATAGCACCATAACTTTCAAAAGGAGCATAGATTAAAATTCCATCTTCATCTTCAAAAATTTCATCGATATCAGCATCAATTAACTCTAATTCTAAGGCTTCCAAATCCATGGGCAATCCTTCTTTTGCAATTCTAAAATTGCAAGTATGATCAAACATAAAAGATACAGACCCTGATGTTCCTAATGCACCATTACATTTGTTAAAATAAGAGCGAATATTTGCAACAGTTCTGTTGTTATTATCAGTAGCTGTTTCAACTAAAATAGCAATTCCGTGTGGCGCATATCCTTCAAATAAAACTTCTTTAAAAGTTCCGGTATCTTTGTCAGTTGCTTTTTTAATAGCGCGTTCTACGGTGTCTTTCGGCATATTAGCAGCCTTAGCATTTTGAATAACGGCTCTTAATCGAGCGTTAGATTCCGGATTTGGTCCCCCTTCTTTAACAGCCATTACTATATCTTTGCCGATACGTGTAAATGTTTTGGACATGGCTGCCCATCGTTTAAATTTGCGTGCTTTTCTAAATTCAAATGCTCTTCCCATAAGTCACTTTATTGTTAATATAATTTAACTTTAATTTTATTAATCCTGTTTATTTTTATTATTAGATAATTTTGGATGGATAAAAAACATATTTCTACCTGTTTCTAAAAATGTTTTTTTGGCTATTTTATGTTGTTCTTCAAAAGTTTCCAAATCAGTTCCTTTACAAATTCCATAAGAATAGTGGTATTTCAATATTTCTAAATCTTGTGGTGTTAATGATTTGTTTTTAAAATAGAGCACAGATAATAAACTTTCTTTGGGCAATCGATTGGTATAATTAAAATGTCCTAACGAACCCAAAAACATTTTTTTTATTTCTATCATTAAATCTTCTTTATTCTTGAATGATTCATCATTAATTTGGAGTTTACAATTATAAATTCTTTGGTTAGCATCCCATAATATATAGTAACCATTACTTTCACTTTTAATTCTATCATCGAATTTAAATGTATTTTTAGAATTATAACCATAAACTACATAATTAGATTTCTCTAATTGATTAACAAATGATATGTTTAATGAATCAACTTTTTCAGATAAATAAGTAGCGAATTTTTTTAATTTCTTTTTTACTGTTACATCAACCGATTTTGTAAAATATATTTTGATATCAGTTTTCCAATATTTCATTGTTAACTTTTTATCACTCTCTTTTATTGGTTTTTGATATTTTTTATAAACGATATCCTTATAAATTTCTAGAAAAAGTGAATCTTTTGGTTCATATGGAACTAAAACACTGGAAGTTTTTTTGTAATCTTTTGGAAATGGAACTAGCGTGTCTTTTCCTCTAATTATAAAATTTAAAGAGTCATTTTTTGAAAATTTATCACCAAATAATCTTTTGTAAGAGTGTAATTTTGTATAAGATTGTCCTTGTTTTGTTTGTATAATATCATTTTGAGAAATACCAGCGAAGGATATTAATAGAACAAATAAGGTAACTTTTACTTTCATAACAATTATTTTTTAAACTTGAATGATTCCTAAATTAAATTGCTTTTCAATGGGTGCATGATTAGCCGCTTCAATTCCCATACTAATCCATTTTCTGGTGTCTAACGGATTAATAATAGCATCCGTCCACAATCGCGCAGCCGCATAATAGGGTGAAGTTTGCTTATCATATCTCGATTCAATGGTATGTAAAATTTCAGCTTCTTTTTCTGGTGTTATTTTTTCACCTTTTTTCTTAAGTGATGCTACTTCTATTTGTAGTAATACTTTGGCGGCTTGAGCCCCACCCATAACAGCTATTCTGGCTGATGGCCAAGCAACAATAAATCGCGGGTCGTATGCTTTACCACACATAGCATAGTTTCCTGCTCCGTATGAATTTCCAATAATAATAGTAAATTTAGGTACAACAGAATTACTAACGGCATTTACCATTTTAGCGCCATCTTTAATGATTCCGCCATGTTCACTTTTGCTTCCAACCATAAATCCGGTAACATCTTGTAAAAATACTAACGGTATTTTTTTCTGATTGCAATTGGCTATAAAACGAGTTGCTTTATCGGCACTATCAGAATAAATGACACCGCCAAACTGCATTTCACCTTTGGCATTTTTAACTACTTTACGTTGATTAGCAATAATACCAACTGCCCAACCATCAATTCTTGCATAAGCACATATGAGGGTTTTTCCGTAATCAGCTTTATATTCATCAAACTCAGAATGGTCAACCAATCGTTTGATAATTTCATACATATCGTATTGATCTGTTCTTAACTTGGGTAAAATTCCGAAAATATCCTCCTGATTTTCTTTTGGATTTATAGATTTTACTCTGTTAAATCCTGCTTTATCATAATCTCCAATTTTAGCAACAATATTTCTAATTTTGGTTAAAGCGTCTTTATCGTCTTTAGCTTTATAATCAGTTACCCCAGATATTTCACAGTGAGTGGTGGCTCCACCTAAAGTTTCATTGTCTATAGTTTCGCCAATTGCAGCTTTAACCAAATAACTACCTGCTAAAAAAATGCTTCCCGTTTTATCAACTATCATGGCTTCATCACTCATAATTGGCAGATAAGCTCCGCCTGCAACACAGCTTCCCATCACAGCAGAAATCTGAGTTATTCCCATACTGCTCATAATGGCATTGTTTCTGAAAATACGCCCGAAATGTTCTTTATCCGGAAAAATCTCATCTTGCATGGGCAAATAAACTCCGGCACTGTCAACTAAATAAATAATGGGCAATTTATTTTCAATTGAAATTTCTTGAGCTCTTAAATTCTTTTTTGCGGTAATTGGAAACCAAGCTCCTGCTTTAACAGTAGCGTCATTAGCTACTACCACACATTGTTTTCCATGAATATATCCAATAACAACAACTACACCACCAGAAGGACATCCGCCATGATCTTGATACATTTCATCACCCACTAAAGCGCCAATTTCTATAGTTTCTGCATTTTTGTCAAGTAAAAATTCGATGCGCTCACGTGCAGTCATTTTGCCTTTTTCGTGGTGCTTCTCAATGTTTTTTGTGCCTCCACCTTTGTTGACTTTGAGTAACTTATTTTTTAAGTCGGTTACCTGAAGTTTGTTAAAATCTTCGTTCTTATTAAAGGTTAAATCCATGTCGATATTTTTGCGTTGCTAAAGTACAAAATTGTGGTGTAATAGCTAAAATATAATTTGTACTTATCCAATTGAAATCATCATAAATTTTTGTATTTTTAGTAAAATCAAAAGATAAAGTGAATATGAAAAAAGTAATGGTTCTTGGTGGAAGTAATAGCAAAACATCTATCAATAAAAAATTGGCTATTTATGCTGCTTCTCATTTAAAAAATGCTACAATTCAAATAGTTGATTTAAATGATTTTGAATTACCATTGTTTGGAGTTGATTTAGAGATAAGTAACGGAATACCACTAGAGGCATATAATTTTAATGAGCTGTTAAAAGAAGTGGACGGATTTATTATTTCACTTGCAGAACATAATGGTTCTTATACAGTTGCATTCAAAAATTTACTAGACTGGGTTTCGAGAATTAATGTTAAAGTTTGGAAAGATAAGCCAATGTTGTTGCTCAGTACATCTCCTGGATCTCGAGGAGCTCAAAGTGTTTTAAATATTGCTAAAGCTAGATTTCCTTTTATGGGTGCAAAAATAATTAATACTTTTTCTTTGCCATCATTTTATGATAATTTTAATAATCATAAAATTACAGACGAATTTTTAAATGATGATTTAATTGAATTAGTTATTCAATTCGATAATACTTTATAAATTAAATTTAGATAAGAAAATAATTTGATAATTCTAAGAGCAAAAAAATGGATCATAAATTACAATATCAAAGAAAACTTAAAATATTTTCATTTTTAGGAGTTGTCTGTTTATTAGTTCCCTTATCTATATTCATATTATGGATCTTTATTTCTGATATAGGAACAACACACACTGAAAGAGTTGATATTTTTAATAGTTACTTTCCCAGTTTTTTAACCAACCGTTGGGATACTACTATATTAAGTATTCTATTTTGTTTTTTAGCACTTATTTTAAGTGTAAAAAGTTGGCAATTAAAATATAAGTTTTGGAGCGTTTTAAACTATATTGTATTGATATTAAGCTCAATACTACTTTTTCTAAATTTATTTTCGATGATGTAAAACTTTAATTAAAATTTAAATGAAAACTATTTTATACAGATCAATTGATAGAGGTTACATGAATCATGGTTGGCTAAATGCAGCCCATTATTTTAGTTTTGCAAATTATTTTAATCCTGAAAAGATACAATTTGGTGCTTTAAGAGTATTAAATGATGATATAATTAAAGGAGGAAGCGGATTTGGAGAACATTCGCATGATAATATGGAAATTATTACCATTCCGTTAAAAGGTGCTTTACATCATAAAGATTCTATGCATAATAAATGGATTAAACTTTCGGTAGATGAAGTGCAGGTAATGTCGGCCGGTACAGGATTAATACATGCTGAAAAAAATGCGAACTTAGAAGAAGATTTGATGCTGTTTCAAATATGGATTTTTCCAAATCAACAAGAAGTTACCCCAAGATATGATCAAAAAAAGTTTTTAAAAGAAGATAGAAATAATAAACTTCAAACGCTTGTTACTTCCTTCGATGATGAAAATAAAGAAACCTTAAAAATATATCAAAATGCTAAGATTTCAAGAATTGAATTATCAGAAAATCAAGTATTTAATTATGATTTGATGAATGATAAAAATGGCGTATTTGTATTGTTGGTTGATGGAATCATACAAATTAATCAAGAAATACTCAAGAGAAGAGATGCGATAGGAATATCAGAAACAGATAAAATTACCATTCAAATAATAGAAAAATCTGATATTTTGTTGATTGAAGTACCCATGTTAGTGTACTAAAATCATCAAATATTTTTACGATATTTGCACCCAAATTTAAAATAATATGTCAGACGATAAAAAAGTAATATTCTCCATGTCGGGAGTGAGTAAAACCTACCCAACAAATAAGCAAGTTTTAAAAGATATTTATCTAAGTTTTTTTTACGGAGCTAAAATCGGAATTTTAGGTTTAAATGGTTCTGGTAAGTCAACCTTACTAAAGATAATTGCCGGAATCGAAAAAAATTACCAAGGCAATGTAGTTTTTGCACCGGGATATACTGTTGGTTATTTATCTCAAGAACCAGAATTAGATGAAACAAAAACGGTAATTGATATTGTTCGTGAAGGAGTTGCTGAAACCATGGCAATTTTAGATGAATACAATAAAATAAACGATATGTTTGGTTTGGAAGAAGTGTATTCTGATGCTGATAAAATGGATAAATTGATGGCACGTCAAGCTGAATTGCAAGATAAAATTGATGCTTCTAACGCATGGGAAATCGATACCAAATTAGAAATTGCTATGGACGCTTTACGAACTCCGGAAGGTGATACTCCAATTAAAGTATTGTCTGGTGGAGAAAGAAGACGTGTAGCTTTATGCAGATTATTACTTCAACAACCCGATGTTTTATTGTTAGATGAGCCCACTAACCACTTAGATGCAGAGTCAGTTCATTGGTTAGAACATCACTTGGCTCAATATGCCGGAACTGTAATTGCCGTAACGCATGACCGTTATTTCTTAGACAATGTAGCTGGTTGGATTTTAGAACTCGATAGAGGAGAAGGGATTCCTTGGAAAGGGAATTACTCATCTTGGTTAGACCAGAAATCGAAACGATTAGAACAAGAAGAAAAAACAGCATCTAAAAGAAGAAAAACCTTAGAACGTGAGTTGGAATGGGTAAGAATGGCGCCTAAAGGTCGTCAGGCAAAACAAAAAGCACGTTTGAGTAACTACGATAAATTGTTGAGTCAAGACCAAAAACAATTGGAAGATAATTTAGAATTGTATATTCCTAACGGACCTCGATTAGGAACCAATGTAATTGATGCCAATGGCGTTTCTAAAGCATATGGTGATAAATTGTTATATGAAGATTTGAATTTTAAATTACCACAAAACGGAATTGTTGGAGTGATTGGTCCTAATGGAGCCGGTAAAACAACAATTTTTAAAATGATAATGTGCGAAGAAACACCAGATAAAGGTACATTTGCTGTTGGTGAAACCGTAAAAATTGCATACGTAGATCAAGCACACTCTAAAATAGATCCAGAAAAATCAATTTGGCAAAATTTCTGTGATGAACAAGAATTGATGATGATGGGTGGAAAAATGGTCAATTCAAGAGCTTATTTAAGTAGATTTAATTTTAGTGGAGGTGATCAAAATAAAAAAGTAAACACACTTTCTGGTGGTGAACGGAACCGTTTACATTTAGCAATGACCTTAAAAGAAGAAGGAAATGTCTTATTGCTTGATGAACCAACCAATGATTTAGATATCAATACACTTAGAGCTCTTGAAGAAGGTTTAGAAAATTTTGCCGGTTGTGCAGTGGTTATTTCCCATGATCGTTGGTTTTTAGACCGTATTTGTACTCATATATTGGCTTTTGAAGGAGATTCTCAAGTTTATTTCTTTGAAGGTTCTTTTACAGATTATGAAGAAAATAAAAAGAAACGTTTGGGTGGCGATTTGGTGCCTAAAAGAATTAAATACAAAAAGCTGATACGATAAAAAATAAACAATCCCTTAGCTAATAAACTAAGGGATTATTTTTTTAAGGGGGAAAAAATTGGAAATTATTTTACTTTAGAAAATAAAATATTGTTTTCTAAATGAATGTGTTGATACAAATCATTAATAAACTCATCAAGTTTAAAATAAAGCGCTTTAAAGGTGTTACACGCCCATTCTGGAGTTGTAAAGTTATTGCTTAAAAAGGTTATTTTTTTAACAATATCTCCCGCATGTTCATGTTCATCTTCTAAAATACTGATGACCTCTTTATCATATTGATAGTTTTGATCTATTGCTTTCATTCTAATTGCCGGAAATAAAATAGTTTCTTCTTTATCTAAATGAGCATATAATTCATCTCTTAATTTTGAAAATAATTCAGCAATTTCAATTGTTTCAGTTGCATGATGTCCATGAACAGTAGCTACTTTGGTGGCAAATTCATGAATAATCTCCATGTTTTCTTTTACATAGGTGTGATGAACATTCACAATATAATCAGTTAAAAATTCAGCAGACCAATCTTTAAAGTTTAAAGATGGCGTGTTGTTTTTAGGAATATTATTAATTAAATCATTGATAACATCATCAACATTTACATTGGCTTTGATACAGGCATTTTCTACTGTTTTTCCACCACCACAGCAAAAATCAATATGGTATTTTTTAAATACGGATGCAGTGCTAATATCTTCACTAACGATCTCTGCAATTGTTTTATTTTTAAGTTCGCTCATAATTTTTATTTTAGAGTACAAAGATACTTAAAAAAAGATAAATTAGTCTTTTATTTTAATTAAAAATTTATGTTTTTATAATTTAGATTCAATTAATTAATAAATCTTAAATATTTAAAGGGTGATTTTCTAGATAATTGAGCGCATTTGGACCTTCCATAAAAAGTAAATCTAAAATACTGAGGTTGGTAAGAAATCCAAATTTATCATCAAAAACTTGTGTATAAGGTGTTAAATTGAATTCTTTTTGTTTCTTAGCTGCTGCTAAAAATCGGAAGTCTTTACCTTTTGTCAGCTCAGTTTCATATTCAGAAGTATAGCTAATTGTTAATTGCTCCTGCAATGCATCAAAAATAAACTCATGGGTTTTGATATTAAAATCGAGTAAATGAGTAAAAGTGTTATGATACAATGGCGCTAAATCATCTTCGTAATATTCAAAATAAGGAGAGGAACGATAGGAATTTTGATATGCCTTAAAATGGTTTTTTTGCCAATGAAAATCATTATCTATTAATACATCTTTTGTTTTTTGACGACCGGCAGATTTATTGTGTTTAATCGGAATATTTAATTGAAGTTTACCATTAGAACTATATATATAAGAGCGATTTCTATACGTTTGCTTTTGAAAATTGTCCGCTATTTCAAAACAGATTTCACGATGTTGATACATCAACATATAATGAGAAATTGGCCCAAAATAGGTGGGATGTAATAAAATCATTTCTTACTTTTTTGTCTTCTTTTTGCGATCGCTATAAACAGAATAACCATACCAAAGAATCATAGCAACAATAAAAAATTTAAAATAGGAAACTGGTTTTCCTGTACCGTGAACGGTTGTAAATAAACGTTCCCATCTAATTTTATTTTGAATTCCTTTTGCTTCGCTATCCCAGCTAAACCATATAAATACCGGTTTTCCGACAACATGATCAAAAGGAACATAACCCCAATAACGAGCATCTTCAGAATTGTGGCGATTATCACCCATCATCCAATAATAATCTTGTTTAAAAGTATAAGTTGTAGCCTCTTGTCCGTTTATCAAAATTTTATCACCATCAACTTTCAATTCATTATTTTCATAAACTTCAATAATTCTTTTGTAAAAAGGAAGTGTTTTAAGGTTTAATGCTACTGTTTTTCCAGCTTCTGGTATATAAATGGGACCAAAATTATCTCTGCTCCAAGGATATTGTTCATTATGTGGAAAAACAGAACTATCATAAGTGCCTTTCGGTTCGTTGAAGCGTGTTACACTTCTAACCGATAAGTTAGATTGTATTTTTTGAGCATCTTCATCGGCAAGATTGATAATATATTTTCCATCTTGTGTGCCATATTCACGGGCGTGGTATCGTTCTCTTATAGAGCGTTCACTAAGTTGTTGTCCATTGGTATCAACGATATAGAAAAACTGAATTTTAGTACGATCTGGCATTTTACTCAATTCATTGTTAATATAAACATGACCGTCTTTAATTTCTAAGGAATCTCCTGCAATACCTACACATCTTTTAACATAATTTGATTTTTTATCTATGGGTTTATTGATGTGAATTCCAGATCGGTCTCTAAAATATCTTACGGTATCTGTTGGCCAATTAAATACTACAATTTCATTGCGTTTTATTTTTTCAAAACCAGGTACTCTTAAATAAGGTAAAGATGGTTTTTTAAGATATGAAGGGATGTTTAAAAATGGAATAGTGTCATGAACCATTGGTGTAGCAACAGTTGTCATTGGTGCTCTAGCGCCGTAATGAAACTTACTCACAAATAGAAAATCGCCAATTAATAATGATTTTTCCAATGATGAAGTTGGTATGGTGTAAGGCTGCATAAAATACGTATGAATAATTGTTGCAGCAACAATGGCAAAAACGATGGAACTAATCCAATCTCCAGCTTCTGTACGCGGTTGTAAGCTTCTGTTTTCTATATATTTATCAGAAGTAGCATAGTTTATATAGTAAATGTAAAGACCAAAGGTAAAAATAACTAGTAGCGTATCTTTTCTATGATGAAATCCAAAACTTCTGATAGTTTCAACCCAAATTACCGGAAACATTAATAAATTGATAATAGGAATAAATAATAAAATAACCCACCATTTTGGTCTGTTAATAATTTGCATTAAAACAATTGCATTATAAACAGGGATAGCCGCTTCCCAGGCTTTTCTGCCAGCACGTTTATACAATTTCCATGTTCCGATAAAATGAATTATCTGAATAATTAAAATGAATAATAACCATTGAGAGAGTGTCATATCCTAATTTTTTAAGTTTATAATTCGATTAAATTCCTAAAACATCTTTCATAGTAAAAACACCTTTTTTACCTAAAAGCCATTCAGCTGCAATTACAGCTCCAAATGCAAAACCTTCTCTGTTTAAAGCAGTATGTTTGATTTCAATTTCATCAATTTCAGAGGTGTAAAATACTGAATGTGTACCCGGATAATTTCCAATACGTTTTGATGTAATTCTTAATTCTTCTTTATTCTTCGGATTTAAAGACCATGAATTTTTATCAGAATTTTGTATAATTTGGTTTGCTAAAGTGATGGCGGTCCCGCTTGGAGCATCCAATTTTTGGGTATGGTGAATTTCTTCTAAACAAACGTCATATTGTTTAAATTTATCCATCATTTTGGCTAATTGTACATTCAGTTCAAAAAATAAATTGACACCCAAACTAAAGTTAGAAGCATAAATAAATGAACCATTTTTTTGACGGCACAATTGCTTCATTTCTTCAAAATGTTCTAGCCAACCGGTTGTGCCTGAAACAATAGGTATTTGATTGTTGACACAAAGTTTGATATTGTTAACTGCAGCTTCTGGAACACTAAATTCTATGGCAATATCTGCTGTAGTGATATCAAAATTGGTTTGAGAGTTATCAATTTTTAAAACAATTTCATGACCGCGTTCTAAAGCAATTTTTTCAATTACTTTACCCATTTTTCCATAACCTAATAATGCAATTTTCATTGGTATATATTTATTTTTTTTATTTGTCAAATGGAATTGTTCATTCCTTATTTATTTTCTTTTTGGTATTCACGTACTAACGTTTCGCCAGTTTGATTCAGTTTTATTTATCAATATTTGTTTTTTGCAAACATGGCTATTTCATTTGTATATATTTTTTATTTTTTGTCAAATGGTATACGCCAGTTTGATTCAGTTTTATTTATCAATATTTGTTTTTTGCAAACATGGCTATTTTATAACTATAAATCGATTTTAAATGAAGCTCCAACAATAGGTTTATTAGCATAATCGTGCTGTATTAACT
>JAMPYA010000036.1 GCA_023700885.1 Flavobacteriaceae bacterium | reverse complement strand
GGTGGCTGGCTCAGATGCTTCCGGTAATTTTACAGATACTGATTTTCCAATGTTTAGAATTGAGGATGCCTATTTAATGTATGCTGAAGCTACCGTAAGAGGTGGTGCAGGCGGTAATATTGGATTAGCTGTTGGATACGTTAATCAGTTAAAACAAAGAGCACTTGGAAGCACAGCTGCCAATATTGCTTCAACAGATTTAACGTTAAATTTCATTTTAGATGAAAGAGCTCGTGAATTGTATTGGGAATGTCATAGACGTACAGATTTAATTCGTTTTGGAAGATTTACAACAGGAACATACCAATGGCCTTGGAAAGGCGGTGTAATGGGTGGAGTTGCTACTCAAGCTTTCAGAAATATATTTCCAATTCCATCTTCTGATTTAAATGCCAATCCAAACCTTAAACAAAATAATGGTTATTAATTTAAAAAATTAGAATGATGAAAAATATTTTAAACAAATTATTATTAGTTATAGGTCTTGCATTTTTTGTTGGATCCTGTGAAAAAGATGATGATTTTGCTACTTTAAATCCTGACGCTGTATTAACTGCTACCGCAAATAAAACAGCTGTAGTTTTAAGTAAAGATGATTTAGGTAAGGATGCTTTAACAATAACATGGACAGTACCAGAATTTGGGTTCAGTGCTGCTTCAGATTATAGAGTTTTTATTGATGTAAAAGGAAATAACTTTGGCAAAGCTATAGCAATATCAGTTGGCACCAAGTTGCTAAAAACATTTAAAACAGAAGAACTTAATAAAATATTATTAAACTTAGGAATTAAAGCAAAAATGGCAACAACACTTGATATAAAAGTAGTTTCTGTTTTAAGTCCAACAACTGTTATTAGTTCTAGCGTTTTAGAACTCAATGCTACTGCCTACACTGATATATTAGATTTATCAACTCCTTGGGGAGTAGTAGGTAGCGCCACTCCAAATAGTTGGAATGGTCCTGATGTTCCGTTTTATCAAACATCCAATCCTAGTATTATTGTAGCTTATCCAACACTTGTTACTGGTGAAATTAAATTTAGAATGGATAATAGTTGGACTGTTAATTATGGTGACGATGGTGCAAATGGATCTTTGGAAGCTGGTGGAGCAAACATTGCTGTAACAGCTGGTACTTATAAAATTACTTTCAATACAACAGCTTTAACCTATACAATAGAACCATTAACATGGGGTATAGTAGGTAGCGCTACAACTAATGGATGGGATGGACCGGATATGAAATTAACTTATGATCCTTTTACCGATCAATGGAGAGCTGTTTTATATTTAAAGGCTGGTGAATTAAAATTCAGAAAAAATAATAGCTGGGATTTAAATTACGGCGATGATGGAGCCAATGGAACTCTTGAAGCAGGAGGTGCTAATATTGTGGTTACTGCCGGATGGTATTTAGTTTCTGTTAATCTTGGAAAATTAGAATATACCATTGAAAAAACAAATGTTTGGGGTATAGTAGGATCTGCTACTCCTAATGGATGGGATGGTCCAAATGTTAAATTTGTTCCTGATTATAGTAAAGATGGCATTTTCATATTAAAAGGCATTACCTTAATTGACGGTGAATTTAAATTCCGTCAAAATGATGATTGGGGTGTAAATTATGGCGATGACGGAAATAATGGATCGCTAGAAGCAGGCGGAGCTAACATTCCTATTTCTGCTGGCGTTTATGATTTTGTACTTGATTTTAGCACACCTAGTGCACCTAAATATACAAAAGTTAAAAAATCATAATATTTAATAACAATTAAAAAGGCTGTGCAAACAGCCTTTTTTTTCTTAAATTTAAAATGTTGCTTCTGTAATTAGTATGATTTAAGGCTATCAAAATATCTTATTTATTATTTATGTTCAAAAAAATATTTTCATTAGTTGTATTTATTGCTTCTATTCAAATACAAGCACAGCTAACAACTTCCCCAATTTTACCAACTGCATCTGAGGTCATTACGATTAACTTTGACGCTACTAACACTCCTTTAAAAGATTATACAGGTGATATTTATGCATATACAGGCGTAACTGTAAATGGAGTTCGTTGGCAAAATATTATTGGAGGTGCAGATTGGAATGCACCTATTTCTGGTAGACCAAAATTAACTAGAACAGGAACTAATACTTATACCTTAGTTATTACTCCTACTACACATGCCTTTTATAGTGTTCCAACATCATCCGTTATTTCAGAACTGAATTTTGTATTTAGAGCTGCTGGTGGGAGTCCACAAACAGCTGATATTTTTGTCCCTATTTATACTGCCGGATTAAATGTAACTTTTATCAATCCTCTTCAAAATGCTGTTTATAATTTAAATGACAATATTACCATTACCGCTGAAGCTAACTTAAATGCCAATTTAGAACTTTTTATCAATGGGGTTTCTCAACAAACTGCCAGTAATACTAAAACAATTTCAAAAAATTATACTTTCACTTCTACAGGTACACATACTTTAAAAGTAGTTGCCAATGATGGAGTTTCTACCAAAGAACAAACAATTAGTATTTTTGTTAAAACACCTACACAAACAGCCACAAAACCTAGCGGATTAAAATATGGTATCAATAAAAACCCTGATAATTCAGTCACATTTCTATTAAAAGCGCCTTTTAAAAATGATGTACTTCTTATTGGTGATTTTAACAATTGGGAATTGAATGCAGCATATCAACTATATAAAGATGGTGAAGATTTTTGGATTACTTTACTAGGATTAGATATCAATACAGAATATGCTTATCAATACTTAATTGATTATACCATTAAAATTTCTGACCCCTATTCAGAAAAAATTCTAGATCCGTGGACGGATCAATACATTAAGACCAGTAATTATCCAAATCTAAAGGCCTACCCTACTGATAAAACAACCGGTTATGTTTCCACTTTTAAAATAAATGAAGAAATTTATACCTGGAATGTGACCAATTTTATAAAACCAAATCAACATAATTTAGTGATTTATGAATTGTTCTTCCGTGATTTTACCGAAACTGATTCTTTTAATGAAGCTATCACTAAATTAGATTATTTAAAAAAATTAGGCGTAAACGCTATTGAATTAATGCCAATTAACGAATTTGAAGGAGCCGATAGTTGGGGTTACAATCCGGCATTATATATGGCTTTAGACAAATCTTACGGCACCAAAAATGATTTCAAAAAATTTGTTGATGAGTGTCATAAAAGAGGTATCGCAGTTTTGGCAGATATTGTTTTTAATCATTCCTACGGACAATCTCCCTTACTTCAAATGTATTGGGATGCTACCACCAATAAACCGGCAGCTAATAATCCGTGGTACAATCAAAATCATAATTTTGTCGATAATACCAGTGCTCATTGGGGTTATGATTTTAATCATGAATCAGCTTATACCAAGTCATTTTTTAAAGATGTACTGAGCTATTGGATGACCGAATATAAAATTGACGGATTTAGATTTGATTTTACCAAAGGAATGACCAATACCTTATTTTACGGGTCAAACAATTGGGGAAATGCCTATGATGCACCCAGAATTTCTATTTTAAAAAATTACGCAGATCATGTTTGGAATCACAATCCAACAAATAAACCTTTTGTTATTTTCGAGCATTTATCTGATAATCAAGAAGAAACAGAACTTGCCAATTATGGAATTATGATGTGGGGAAATTTGAACTACAGCTACTCACAAAATAGTATGGGAATTGCTACCGGTTCAGATATTTCTTGGATTTCTCATAAAGCTCGAAGTTGGAACCAACCCAATGTAGTAGGTTATATGGAAAGTCATGACGAAGAACGTATGATGTACAGAAACATCAATTTTGGCAACACCAGTCAAAGTCCGACTTATAATGTTAGAGATTTAAAAACTGCTTTAGCACGTCAAGAACTTGCAAGTCTTTTCTTTTTAACCATTCCAGGTCCAAAAATGATTTGGCAATTTGGAGAACTCGGATACGATTTCTCAATTAATCGTTGCGAAAATGGAACTATAAGTAATGATTGCAGATTATCAAGAAGACCAATTAAATGGGATTATTTAAATGATAACAACCGAAAACATGTGTACAGCACTTGGGCTACACTAAATGCTTTTAGAAAGATTCATCCTGTTTTTCAAACCAACGATTTTACTTTGAATGTTGCTACACTAACCAAATCAATTCAGCTAAGACATGCCTCTATGGATGTGGTTATAGTCGGTAATTTTGATGTCATCCATAAAGATATTAATCCGCAGTTTACAAAAACTGGAACTTGGTATGAATATTTTACAGGAGAAATAAGAACGGTAACCAATACAACAGCTACCATCAATTTAAAACCTGGTGAATATCGTTTGTACGCTACTGTTAAAATAACAGATCCGTTTGGTGGCACTGCTCTTGATGATAGTGATGGAGATGGTATTAATGATGTTCTAGACCAATGTCCAAACACGCTTATTGGAACTACAGTAAACGAAACAGGCTGTCCTATTTTTAGTTTACCATCTAATAATTTTAGATTAGAAGTAACACAACCAACTTGTCTTGGAAAAAATAATGGAAGTATAAAAATTACAGCTACAGAAAGTCATAATTATATAGCAACTGTAAATGGTATAGATTATCCTTTTACAACAACTTTAACGGTTAGTAGTCTAGCTCCAAAAACTTATCCGATTTGCATTAAGATTCCTGCTCAAAATAATTACATACAGTGCTTTGAGTTTACCATAACAGAACCTGCCGGATTAACAGGACGCACTTCTTATGAAGCTGTTGGTAAAAAAACAGTTGCAAACATTAATATTGAATCAGGAACTGCACCTTATACTGTTTTAATCAATGGCCAATCAATAATTGAAACTAGTGATAAAACCATACAAGTCGCTATTAACAACGGCGATTTAATTGATGTTAAATCAAGTATCAATTGTGAAGGAACATTATCACAAACGGTCAATTTATTTGAAGATATCACAGTTTTTCCAAATCCAACTTCAGACTTTGTAACAGTATTAATTCCTTCTTATATAAGTCATAATAGCATTCCAATAAAGCTGTACAATTACGCCGGAAAAATGATATTAAGTAAGTCTATTGATGTTATAAATCAACAACTTAAAATCAATTTAAGCAATTTAACAAGTGGATTGTATTTGTTGAAAATTCAATTAGATACACCTATAACCCTAAAAGTGATTAAAAAATGAGAAAATTAATTTACCTAAGTATCGTTTTATTATTGCTTTCTTGCGGAGGAGGTGGAAGTGATACTCCAACACCGCCACCAGCAGAAAATAAAGCTCCTTCTGTTCCCTCTCTTGTGTACCCAACCAATAATTTATTGTGTATCAATAACACCTTAGATTTTTCTTGGAATGGATCTGTAGATCCGGAAGGAGATAATATTTCCTATGAAATACTCATCGCAAAAGATGCTCAATTTACTCAAGGAGTTCAAACTCAAACTACCGCTACATTGTCAAAAACTATTTCTTTAGAAAAAGGAGTGGCTTATTACTGGAAAATAAGAGCAGTTGATGCAAAAAACAAGGTTAGTGATTATACTTCGGTTTGGAGTTTTTACACAGAAGGTGTTGGTGTCATCAATTACCTTCCTTTTACTGCCGGAATTGTAAAACCTACTTTAAACAGCACTATTAGTGCCACAACGGTAACTTTAGAATGGACTGCTTCTGATGTAGATACTGCAGATATTTTAACCTATGATATTTATTTTGGAACAGTTACAAATCCTCCAAACATCATTTTAAATCACACTTCTAAATCTTATACAAAAACAGATTTAAATACCAATACTACTTACTATTGGCGTATTGATGTGAAAGACAATAAAGGAGGTAAAACTATCGGGCAAGTATGGAGTTTTAAAACTTCATAAGAAATTTAAAACTTAATATCATAAACCATAAAGCCATTGAAAAATCAATGGCTTTTTAAATTAAATTTTAAGAAATAAAAAAAATTCCACCACCATCATAGAGATAATCATTTCCTAAACAAATTACTTCTTTATCAAGATTTGTAATGTATTTGTTCAATAATCTACCATCGTCGTGTTTTAAAATATTTCCTAAAAAAAAGACTTTGTTATCCAATAACCCCATCGTCCCACCAATAAAACCGTTTTTATAATCACAAATTGTTATTTCTGATGGATCAAAATAACAATAATCAATACTATTTTTTTCAAGTTCTTTAACAATACCTTTATCAGATGTAATTATGTTATTTCCAATACTAAACATACTGCACCGAGTATAAGCTTGCGGAATGTTTATTAGATGTTTAGCAGCACTCCATTCTTGGATTGTAATATCTGGTTTCCCCTTTTTACAAAAGAAATAGTTATCTGTATTTAAACAATTATATAACACGCTATCATCTATATTAAAACCAACCGGTTTAATTCCAAAAGAATAATTTATCTTTTTAGAATCCAGAAAGTTGAGGAATTCAACAGGAGCATTAGGAGCCAATATCAATTTATTTTCATCTTGAAACATAAATATATCGGGATGACCTGAAATAGCATTGTAAGTAATTTCTTTACTTGAAAATTCGAATATATCATCTACAAACTTCTCAAGATTCTTTTTTATAGCTACAGCTGTTCTTTTATCAATTATAGCATACATCCATTTCAAAATCTTTAAGTAAATTATTTGCTATAAATTTTATATCATATCCATTTTCTTGGAGAAAACTTCTATTTTTTCCTTGATAACCTATGGCATAGTTTAGTTGATTTTTAGCAACACTAATCATAGATTTTCCTTTATGGATGTTTTTGTTGCTCAACAAATCAAACCATAAATCAGTTAACACCATTTCTTTAAATGAAGGATGAATTGGGCCTGCAACCAACGATTTACCAAACTCCAGTTCATCTGAAGGATGCAAACCAACTCGTAACACTTTTACACCCGCTTCATTGAAAATTTTCAATACCTCTTTACTCCATTTTACAGCTTCTTCTAATGATAAAACTTGGTAATCTCCCTTTTTATACATCCTCTCAAGAGCGGTGTCTTTAACAACCACCGTGGGGTAAATTCTGGTTGTATCTGCCTTTAAACGCACAATGTCTTTTGCGGTTTGTATAGAAAGCTCAAGTGTGTCATAGGGTAAACCCAACATCATTTGTAATCCTAATTCCATATTTCTATTTCTAATAAGTTGAGCTGCTTTTTCTATGGCATCAAACTTATGACCTCTACCTGATTTAAGCAATACTTTATCATTAGTTGATTGTGCACCCAACTCTATTGCCGTTACACCATATTGCGCTAATATATCTAAAATTGCATCTGAAATATAATCAGGTTTAGTAGAAATTCGAATTCCTTGAACTTTACCGGATTCCACATAAGAATGCGCAACTTTTAAATAATTGATCATTTCATCTTTGGGTATACCTGTAAAGCTACCTCCAAAAAAAGCAATATTAATTTCAACTCCATCACCTATTGTGTTGAGATAATTATCTATAATATTACTTATATCATTAGGTTTCGGAATCGAAAATGTATTGCTTATTTTTTCCTGATTGCAAAATACACATTGATGTGGGCATGCCAATTGAGGAATAAATATTGGAATATTACAATGCTTTTTAAGGCTCATTTTATCTTTTTTAAAGTAGCAAAACTAATATTAATGATTCATAAATCCTGCTTATTTAATACATCTATTAGTATTTTTGAAAAGTACTTATTATTTTCTTTTGTATATCTTTTTTGATTAAAATTAAATGCTAAATTTTCAGCTTTATTTTTACATCTCTTTATCTATTTTCAAAATTCATCTTTTATAAGAGTCGAATTGTATTTTGCAACTAATTGATTCAATATAGTTTTAATGGCTTTCATGATTGTATTTACCATTACAAATGGTACTATTATTAAAAAAGTATAAATTGATTTGAAAAATGAAATAATAGTAGCACAAAGAAGTTGAACAGTAATAAATCTAATTAATTCACTTCAATAACCTCAGTGCTTCTTTTTTGCTTAGAATACCCCGCTCCCGTGCGAAATGAAATTCGACGAAGTCAATCCTTTCACGTGGCAAATGTAAATAAGATTATATTTTTTATATTTGGCAAACCCGATATCTCGGTTATAACAAAATTTTCTCTTGTTTGATAGTGAGGATTTTAGGTTTTGCGTTTTCGAGCAAAACAATTTCAAGAGTACTAATGAATTCATTCATAAATAGTAATTAAACTTCATTTGAGAAGAAAATAAATCTCTAATTAATCATTTCACTTTTACTACATCATCCCAGTAAAGCCAACAGCAATCCCAATTAAAAATATAAAAGCATACAAAGCAATCATCACAATAGTAATAATTCCCATAAAACGGTAATGTGATTTCAAATTTTTGAAGGCTTCATTAAGGTCGTTTGAATTCTGAGTTTCGAGCGCTTTTTTAGTATATTTTGAAAAACGATATAAATATAATATTGGAAAAAAATAAATAAATGCAATTATTAAATAGACAAAACCTAAAACAGTACCCGAAAATGGCAATGCAGATTCACTTTCTGCCATAGTAGACATCATACTACTTACTGCAAAGGCAATGAGTATCATCAAACCGATAAAAATAAAACCCATAATAGATAAGAAGTTAGTCCATTTACGAGTTTCATTAAGATTTTGAATTGTTTCTTGTAAGAGTTCAATTTTAGGTGATTGTTCTGTGTAATTTGTTTCCATATTTAGTAATTATTTTTTTTTCTGATATTTAATTCTTTAAAATCTTGTTAAAAAAATCGAATGTAATAATTCTTTGGAATTAAACAAATGGAAACTTCTTATTTATAATAAATACAAATTAATTCGATACAATATCTAGCACTAAATTTGATGAAAAAAAAGGCTTTCAATTTATTGAAAGCCTTGTCATTGCTGTGATCGCGACAGGATTCGAACCTGTGACCGTCTGATTAGAAATCAGATGCTCTATCCAGCTGAGCTACGCGACCATTATTATAAAAGAACCTTCATCTTATTAAGAAATCCTTTTGTCGGGGTGGCAGGATTCGAACCTGCGACCTCCTGCTCCCAAAGCAGGCGCGATAACCGGGCTACGCTACACCCCGAAGATGCGGAGAGTGTGGGATTCGAACCCACGCGACAGTTACCCGTCGACAGTTTAGCAAACTGCTCCATTAACCACTCTGGCAACTCTCCCTCCTAAAAAAATGAACTTATTTTTTCGACTGCAAATGTAGCATTACAAATGAAATATCACAATCTTTTTTTCTATTATTTTATAGGATCTTTTTATTTCTATTCCGGATATTCTATCCTTAAATGATAAATGTTCTTCAGTTTCTTTTTGATTACTTTTTTTACTGTTTGAATATCTTTAAAAGTGATATCTGCATTCATATATTGACCTTCATCCATTTGTTTTTGAACAATTTTCTCTACCATTTCATCAATCAATTTCCCAGATGGTTCTTTCAAACTTTTTGAAGCAGCTTCACATGAATCACACATCATTACAATAGCAGTTTCTTTTGAAAAAGGAATTGGTCCTTTATATTTAAAAAGAGATTTATCCAATCCTTCTGGATTTATTTCCTCCTGATTTCGATAAAAATAATACACTAAACTTGACCCGTGATGTGTTCTAATAAAATCGATAATTCTTTCAGGAATACGATACTTTTTTGCTAATTTAATTCCATCATCTACATGACTTATAATAATTGAGGCACTATCTTTAGGTGATAATTCTAAATGCGGATTGAAATTAGTAGATTGATTTTCAATAAAATACATTGGGTTTTTAATCTTACCTATATCATGATATAAAGCTCCGGTTCTTGCTAATAAAGCATTTGCATTAATTTCATTAGCAGCGGCTTCTGATAAGTTAGCAACTTGTATAGAATGTTGAAAGGTTCCTGGAGCCTTTTCTGCCAATATTCTGAGTATTTTAGAATTGGTATTGGATAACTCTTTTAAAGATTCATCTGAAACCAATCCAAACAACTTTTCAAAAACATATATAAAAGGTAAAACAAACAAAATAAGCGTTCCGTTTAAAGCGAAATAAACAAATTTCTCCAATTTAATTTGTTGGATATTTCCTTCTTGTAAAATGGAAAATGCAAAATAGGTAATAAAATAAACCAAGGTAATTTGAGCAACTGAAATAAATAAATTTGTTCTTTTGTACATTTCAGAAACTGTTAATATAGTTACAATTCCGGCAATTATTTGAAGAAAAGTAAACTCAAAACTATTGGGAACAATAAATCCAAGTAAAAGTATTGTTAAAACATGTGTATAAAGACCTAAACGGGGATCAAAAAATGCTTTTATGATAATTGGCAAGATACTTAAGGGCACTATATAAACATACTCTGCGTTATATTTTACAACTACAGTTGTTAAAAAAATTGCCAAAAACAAATTAAAATATATAAAAGTAACTTTAGTGTTATTTTCATAAATTTCAACTCTATATTTCTTAATAAATAACATTATCATTAAAAGAGAAAGCGCCACTAAAATTGAATATCCAAGAACAATCCATTTATAATTACTTTTTGTCCATATTTGAGACTGAAATTCCTTTTTTAATGAATTTAAAATGGCTAACTTTCTGCCTTCTACAATATCTCCTTTTAAAATTATTCTTTCTTTTTCTGAAATAAAATCGGTAGTTAATGAAATTTGATTAATGGCTTCTTCCAATGATTTTTGAGTAAAATAATCATCGTAAAAAATATTGGGAGCTATCGATTCAACTAAAATTTCAATTAAATTATTTTTATAAATCCCAAAATTTCTTACCTCTGATTGATTTTGAATCCAACTTCTTATTTCTGATGATTTAATTAAATCATTAGGATTGATTTCTTGAACATTATTACCATTTCTAACAATTATTGTATTGAAATCTTGTTTAATTTTTAATTCATCAACATTGCCAATGATACCAATTTGATATATATCTCCTAGTATTATTTTTCCAATTAAAAATAACTTTTCTCTATCTTTTTGAGCTATTTTAAGTTCGTTAGCTAAAATCTGAAATTTATTACCGAAAGTTTGAAATGAAGATTTAATAACGGTCGAATCCGTATCAAAAAAGATTTGTGCATTTGATTGAATTCTCTGCTTTTCCAATTCAATTTCTTCAGCAGATTTTTGAATAGCAAAATCAAAAGGAGCGTAATAATTTTCATATTGCCACGCTTTTCCTTTTTGAAATTCATATTTAAAATGACCTCCTTTTGGGAAAAGATAAACTATTAACGCAGTGGTAATTATATATAATAACAACTTGTATATAACAGCATGTTTATCAAAAATGAGATCGATAAAATTCTTCATAAATTAAATTTGATTTATCAAAAGTACGATATTACTCCATATTCTCTATACGAATGGGTGTATGCTCTTTTATCCAACTTTCATAGTCTTTATACCCTACTTTTTTTTGCAAGTTAGCAATTTTAGATTCCATTGCTAAAATGACTTTTTCTGAAGGAACTTTTAAATTTTTAATATCCTCAATAATTGAAACTACATTTTTCTTTACCTGTCCTGTAATTTCTTTATTATAAACCATTAACCAATCTTCTAACGCATCTTCTGTAAGGTGTTGACTGATAATTTTTTCAGTCATTTGTTTTCCGTGTTGCTTAGACTCTTGAATATTTCCTTTTCCGGTTACGGCATTTCCAATGGCAAAAACATTTGAATAACCATAAACACTGTATTCTGATTGATCTTTTAATTTTAATGAATCACCTTGATAGGTTAAATTTTCAATTTTTTCAGGAATACTTCCAATAGAAGAAATTAATAATTCAGATTTTAATTCAAATGTTTCTGCTGTTGGAATAAGCTTTCCGTTTACACTTTTCATTTTTTGAAAAACCATTCCTTTAAAAGTGTCATTTTCTTCTAAATACCCGATAGGAGTTGATGTCGGAATAAATTTAAACATATATTTTTCCAAATATTTTTCTAATAATTTTTTAGAAACTACTTTTGCCTTTTCTATGTTTTCCAGAGTGTCATCAATGGGTGATTTTAAAGGCATATCTTCTGCATTTCTGCGATAAACAAGTACAGGTGGTTCTATTTCCAATGCTTCTAAATTGGTATTAAACTCGGCTAAAACAGCATCAATTCCTTTTTTCTCTATATAAAACATATTGAGTGCTACTCCTTTTTTATTTTTTATCGCTGTTTGAACTAATTCAATCATAATTATTTTCATCACATCAAGCGATGCCAATCCGCCTCCAACAACAATCGCATTGTTTTTCATGGTATATTTTGGTCCTTTATAGTTATTTTCATGTTTGTGATTGAACCAATATATTAAAGCGTTTTGATAAATTAATCCCTTATCTATAAATTTATTAAAATTATTAATAGATAAATCTCTGTCTTTCCAGGCTCCATTTGCTAATATAACAGATGAAAATCCCCAATCATTTTTAATTTCATCAAATGTAATGTCTCTTCCAATTTTGGTCTTTGGAATAAAATAAACATTCTTATGACTTAGTTTTTCGTTGATAACAGTAGTTTGTCTATCTCTTAAATTATGATGCCAATTAGGCAAACCATCTTCTAATTTTCCATAAGGTAACTCATTCATATCAAAAACAACAACTCTAAAATTTTGATCTGTTAATAAATTAACTGCTTCAGAACCTGATACTGAACCTCCAATAACAGCTATAAAATGTTTATTATTAATTTCATTTCTTGTAAAATTCTCAGCGTTTTTCATTATATCGTTATTTATTGCAATTTAGTTAAAATACATTTTTTATTGACAATTATTCAATAATTAAATAGAAATACACCTAAATAATAATGATAAATTTTAGTTAACTTTGTTTACAATCAAAATTTTAAAATTTTTATAATGAAAGATGTAGTTATAGTTTCAGTTGCCAGAACACCAATAGGAAGTTTTATGGGAACTTTAGCCCAAATTCCAGCTCCAAAACTAGGAGCTTTCGCCATAAAAGGTGCTATGGACAAAATTAATTTGGATCCAAAATTAGTAGATGAAGTTTTAATGGGTAATGTAGTTCAGGCTGGATTAGGTCAAGCTCCTGCTAGACAAGCAGCACTTTTTGCTGGTATTCCTAATACTGTTCCATGCACAACTGTTAACAAGGTTTGTGCTTCAGGTATGAAAGCTATTATGCAGGCAGCCCAGGCCATAAAATGTGGAGATGCTGATGTAATTATTGCTGGTGGAATGGAAAATATGAGTTTGATACCTCATTATTTTGATGGTAGAAATGGTATTAAACTTGGAAATATCAATGTAAAAGACGGATTATTAGTTGATGGTTTAACTGATGTTTATGATCAACAACATATGGGTACATTTGCTGATTTATGTGCTACAGAATACCATATCACCAGAGAGATGCAAGATGATTTTGCAATTGAATCTTATACTCGTTCGGCAAATGCTTGGAAAGAAAATCGCTTTGTAAATGAAATCATTCCAGTTATCATCCCACAACGTAAAGGAGATCCTAAACTATTTATAGAAGACGAAGAATTTAAAAATGTTATCATAGATAAAATACCTACTTTACGTCCGGTTTTTTCTAAAGAAGGAACTGTAACGGCTGCAAATGCCTCAACAATTAATGATGGAGCGGCAGCTTTAGTAATTATGAGTGGTGATAAAGCTAAAGAATTAAATTTAAAACCATTAGCTAAAATTGTGAGTTATGCAGATGCTGCTCAAGAACCAAAGTGGTTTACAACATCACCTGCAAAAGCATTACCTAAAGCTTTAGCAAAAGCCAATTTAACAAAAGAAAATATTGATTGTTTTGAGTTTAATGAAGCTTTTAGCGTTGTTGGACTAGCTAATAATCAAATATTAGGATTGGATGCTAACAAAGTAAATGTAAATGGAGGTGCAGTTTCTTTAGGTCATCCACTTGGGATGTCTGGAGCTCGCATTATCATTTCATTAATTTCTGTTCTTGAACAAACTAATGGAAAATATGGTGCTGCTTCTATTTGTAATGGAGGTGGCGGCGCTAGTGCTATGGTTATTGAAAAATTGTAATTTAAATGAAACGCCCATAATTGATTATTAAACTAACAAGTTTATAATTACATGGGCGTTCCATCTAACCAATAAAATTTATAGTGAGCTTGTCTAACTAATAATAAATATAAACAGATGAAATATGGGATTTGCTTATTGAATATTGCGCCTCTTAGAAAAGAAGCTGATGATAGAAGTGAAATGGTCTCACAAGTTTTGTTTGGAGAACATTTTACCATTATTGATGAACTTAAAAATTGGAGTTATATTCGGTTAGATTATGATCTTTATGAAGGCTGGATTGATCAGAAACAATATGAAATTATTTCTGAATTTGATTACAAGCTAATCAATAAATCTACTCCTCATTATTCTGGAGAGTTGGTTGATTTTCTAAATATCAATAATTCACAATTACTCATGCTTTCATTGGGAGCAAAACTTCCTAAATATCAGCAAAATAAGTTTATTATCAATCAGCAAAATTTTACTTTTGACGGTTCCGTTTTTAATATACAATTACCTAAAAAACATATCATTAATATTGCTTATATGTATTTGAATACTCCTTATTTATGGGGAGGCAAAACACCATTTGGTATTGATTGTTCCGGTTTTACTCAAATGGTTTATAAGTTATGTGGATATTATTTAGATCGTGACGCCTCACAACAATCAAAACAGGGAGTAATTCTGAACTTTTTAGAAGAAAGTGAAGCAGGTGATTTAGCCTTTTTTGATAATGCTGAAGGTAAAATTATTCATGTTGGAATCTTAATTGGCAAAGAACAAATAATTCACGCCTCTGGTAAAGTACGGATTGATTATATTGATCATAGTGGTATTTTTAATAAAGAAACCAAAAAACATACTCATAAACTCAGACTAATTAAGCAAATAATTTCATAAAAAAAAGCCACTTTTTTAGTGGCTTTTTATAATATTTTAAATTAATTAATTCTTTGTTTTTTCATACAATTCTTTAAGTGCTTTATACTTATCTCCCATTTCTAAGTTTTCATAAATACCCATTAATGTTTGCATAGTACTTACGTTGGATTTGTTTAATTCATGAGCTTTTTCATAATGAGGTAAAGCCTCTTTATAAATTTGTAATTGCTTAACTCTTAACTGATCATACTTTTTAAAGTTCGATAAGTTTTTATTCATTTCATCTACAATAGCAATGTTTCTTTCTAAAACGGCTGCACCAATATTATTATAGGCATCTGCATAATCAGGTTTTAACTCAATAGCTTTTTCAAAATATTTAATTGCTTCTTCTGGTTTTTTCTGCTCTAAAGTTAAAACTCCAATATTGTAAAATAAAGAAGGATCAGTTGGATTAATTTTAACGGCTTCTTCTAATTTTTCTTTAAACTTAGTATTATCACCTAAACTATAATAAATATTAGCTTCGTCAATAAGAAGATTATAATCATTAGGGTATTGAGTTCTAGCCTCTTTTACTGCTTCTAATGCTCC
>JAMPYA010000215.1 GCA_023700885.1 Flavobacteriaceae bacterium | reverse complement strand
GTATCTGTTTTAGAAGTTCGATTGTGAGTTTCAATAATAACGGGTCTTTCTTCCGGAATTAATTGAGTTGATATTTCAACTTCTGAAGGAAATTCTATTTTTGGAATTTCATAAGCCATCAATTTTTCAATAGCATCTTTATAAACTTGCTCTTTATCGGTATAAAATAAAATTGAGGTACCATTTTGTTCAGCTCTACCGGTTCTGCCAATTCGATGCATATAATTTTCCGGAAAATGTGGTGTGTCAAAATTGATTACATGTGATATTTTATCCAAATCCAATCCACGCGCCATTACATCAGTAGCTACAATTATTCGATTTTCACCTTTATTAAATTGCTGAATAGATCGAATTCTGTAATTCTGTGTTTTATTTGAGTGTATGATACAAGTTTCAGATCCAAATTGATCTTCAAGTGCCTCAAAAACACGATCAGCATTTTTTTTATCAGAAACAAATATCAACACTTTGTTAAATTCATTTTTATCTTTTAAAAGGTGTTTTAAAAGATTTGTTTTAGTATGAAAATTTTGAGCATGATAACATTGTTGCGAAATATTTTCTAACGGTGTTCCACTAACCGCTATTGATATTTTTGCAGGAACCATAAAAAAGTCATCAATTAAAGCTTCAATTTCATCTGTCATAGTTGCAGAATACATAATATTTTGTCTGCGTTCAGGAAGGAGCTCAAAAATATTGGTCAACTGAAAACGGAATCCTAAATCGAGCATTACATCAACCTCGTCAATCACCAATTTTTGAACCGATTTTAACTGTAAAACTCTACTTACCGCTAAATCGTATAATCTTCCGGGAGTGGCTACTAAAATATCTGTTCCCTCAACAATTTGTTGTTTTTGGGTATTAATATTAACGCCACCATACACTCCCAAAACATGTATATTCATATATTTGGTAAAAGTTTCGATACGTTCTACCACTTGTAAAACCAATTCTCTTGTTGGAACTAGTATTAAAACTCTTGGATTTACTTGTTTAGAAAATTTTAATTCCTGCAAAATTGGAAGCATATAGGCTAGTGTCTTACCGGTGCCGGTTTGTGCAATACCAACTACATCTTTCCCAGATAAAATTACAGGAAATGATTCAACCTGAATAGGCGTTGGCGTGTCAAATCCCAATTCTTCAATAGCATTATGCAAAGGTTTGTTGAGATTAAAATTTTCGAAGTGATTCATGCATCAATATTTGCTGCAAAAGTAATACTTTTAATTTTGATGTTTCTAATACACTCAAAATTAGGAGTAATTAAATCAATAATAATAAAGATGATTTCCGTAAATTGCGATAAAATAGTAAGACATGGGTTTAACCAATAATGATATTATTAAAAAAATTAGAGTTGCATTGCAATTGCGTGATGATGAAATAGTTGAGATTCTAAAATTAGTTGATTTTGAAATTTCTAAAAGTGAATTAGGTGCTTTTTTTAGAAAAGAAGATCATCCTAATTTTAAAAGATTAGAAGATCAGATATTGCGAAATTTCTTAAATGGATTAATCATTCACAAGAGAGGCCCGATGGAGAAAAAGCCATCAGACAATAAAAAATAAGAGTTTTTATTTTTTATTTTTTAAAAATAATTTTTCAACTTTTTCTCTTGCCCAAGGTGTTTTTCTTAAAAAAGTAAGACTCGATTTTATGGATGGATTTTCATTAAAACATCTAATGTTAATCATATAACCAAGTTTTTCCCAACCATATTTTGCGACTAGAAAATCAAGTATATCAGCTAATTTTACTCCGTGCAACGGATTGTTAGGTTGTTCTTTTGGTGTTTCTGAATTGTTCATCATTTTGTAAAAGTACCAATTATTAAAAAATTATAAAACCAATAAACCATTAGTCCTTAATATGTCAATTGGTTTAGAATACCAAAACAATTCAAAATCTTTAAAGTGATTTTCATAGTTGGTTTTAATGTCGACAAAATTCACAGGTTTACTTTGATAAATGGAAATTTGCTCTAAAATTTTCACTAACCATAATCCTTTTTCTTGTTCCATCTTTAATTCAAAATGGCTGGTTTTACTATGAAATAGAAGTTGCAACATTGGTTTAGTTGCTCCCTTTTTTGATTTTGTATACGATGATAAAAGTGGAGAATTTCCTAACCAAATTAGTTTAGCTGAGGATTTAATAATAAAATCATCTTCAGACTCTAAACAGTTTTGGATGTAATTTTTCTTAATATTTGTTCTAGGAATTTTAAAATCAAACCAATCTTGTAATGGTAGCTCAAAACCAATTCCGTGCATGTAATTATATAAAGATTTTTTTAATCCGAAGCTAAAAATCTCATGATCAATACCTGTTTTATCTTTAAATTCAATATCGTTATTAGCAAAAGAAATTTCTTTATAATTTGGTGTAATAAGATATTCTGATGGATTTATTCCAATCGGACTGTGAGCTGTAAGTGCAAAATGATGCCAAAATCCTGATTGAATTACTCCAATTTCAAATAACTGCCGAACCATTTCTAGACTATCGATAGTTTCTTGAATTGTTTGAGTAGGAAAACCATATATTAAATAAGCATGAACCATTATGCCGGAAGCAGTAAAATTGTTGGTAACTCGTGCCACTTGTTCTACGGTGACGCCTTTATTAATTAACGACAATAATCTGTCAGACGCTACTTCTAATCCGCCAGAAACGGCAATACAGCCAGATGCTTGTAGTAAATTACACAAATCAATTGTAAAACTTTTTTCAAACCGAATATTAGTCCACCAAGTAACCTTTAATTTTCTTTTAATAATTTCAATTGCCACTTCTCGCATCAATGCTGGTGGCGCTGCTTCATCAACAAAATGAAATCCTTTTTCTCTTGTTTGAGCAATTATTTGCTCCATTCTGTCAACAATTAAAGACGCAGTAATTGGTTCGTAAATTTTGATATAATCTAAAGAAATATCACAAAAAGTACATTTGCCCCAATAACAACCGTGTGCCATGGTTAATTTATTCCATCGTCCATCAGACCATAAACTATGCATCGGATTAGCAATTTCAATAACAGAAATATATCTATCGAGCCATAAGTCAGAATAATCCGGAGTTCCAATTTTAGAAAAAGGATAATCTTTATTTAATGAATTATTGAGGTAAACGACTTCATTATTTTCGGTTAAAAAGGTTCTTTTTAGTATTGTACTATTATTATTATCTGTTTTTATGGTATGATGATAAAGCAATTCTAAAG
>JAMPYA010000214.1 GCA_023700885.1 Flavobacteriaceae bacterium | reverse complement strand
ATGAAGCCAATTAGCTGACCTAGATTTGTCAACTCCTTTTAATAAGGTTTCTACATTTGTAGCGTGATCTTTACTTGAATAAAAATCTGTATAATCGCCAATATTAACGGGTAATTGCATTTCTACATCTTTCATTTCAAACAATACCTTTTCGCGGTGATTTTCATTTTGTTGAAGTGAAAGATTGTTAATATCAAATAATTCTGCAATTCTATTTCTTACTTTTCTCCATGTTTTTCTACCATCAGAAATAAAATCATTGAGTGTGTCTTGTAAAAAAATATCATCAGTTAAATCAATTCCATGAAAATATCCTAATTGATGTAAAGCCCCTAAATCTATAGCGAAATCACCAATTCTAGTTCCAACAGTTACAATATCATCTTTGGTAATAAAAACTCCGAATGGAATGTTTTGAATTGGAAAGTCTGAATTAGATTTAACAGGAATCCATGATTTTCGATTTGGATTATTGGCTGTGATTAACATGACACTAAATTTTGATGGTTTAAGACATACCAAATATAACAGTTTCTTACAATTTGCAAAATGATTTTAGTACTTTTGGTATTTAAATAATTAAATATAGAAATATTATTATAAAATGATACGTGATAAAATAATTTTCGATCTTATTTCTGATGAAAAAGAAAGACAAACAAATGGTTTAGAGTTAATTGCCTCTGAAAACTATGTAAGTGATCAGGTTTTAAAAGCTGCTGGTTCTATTTTAACAAATAAATATGCCGAGGGTTTTCCAGGAAAACGATATTACGGTGGATGCGAGGTAGTTGACGTTATTGAGCAAATTGCTATTGATAGAGCTAAAGCTCTTTTTAATGCAGCACATGCCAATGTACAGCCACACGCAGGTTCTCAGGCAAATGCAGCAGTTTATCATGCTTTGATTAAACCAGGAGATAAAATTCTTGGTTTTGATTTATCTCATGGCGGACATTTAACGCATGGATCTCCTGTTAATTTCTCAGGTAAATTATATCAAACCTCTTTTTACGGAGTAGAAAAAGAGACCGGAAAATTAAATTATGATACCATTGAAGCAATTGCTCATAAAGAAAAACCAAAAATGATTATAGCAGGAGCTTCGGCTTATTCTAGAGATATAGATTATAAACGATTTAGAGAAATTGCTGATAGTGTTGGTGCTTTTTTAGTGGGTGATATTTCACATCCTGCTGGTTTAATTGCTAAAGGAATTTTGAACGATCCTTTACCTCATTGTCATATAGTTACAACTACAACTCATAAAACTTTAAGAGGACCAAGAGGAGGTATGATTTTATTAGGAAATGATTTTGAAAATACTTTAGGATTAAAAACTCCAAAAGGAGAGTTAAAATTGATGTCAGCTGTTATAGATGCAGCTGTTTTTCCTGGTATGCAAGGTGGTCCCTTAGAACATATTATTGCTGCTAAAGCTATTGCTTTTAGTGAAGCTTTAACCGATGATTTCTTATTTTATCAATTACAAGTAAAACGAAATGCTGCTGCATTAGCGCAAGCTTTTAATGATAGAAATTATCATATTATTTCTGGCGGAACTGATAATCATATGATGTTGATTGACTTACGTAATAAAAATATCACTGGTAAAGAGGCTGAAAATGCGTTAGTAAAAGCTGATATTACCGTTAATAAAAATATGGTCCCTTTTGATGACAAATCACCATTTGTTACCTCTGGTATCAGAATTGGCGCTGCAGCTATTACTACTCGTGGTTTAAAAGAAACAGATATGGAATTGATTGTTGCTTTAATTGATGAAGTAATTACCAATTTTAAAGACGAAAAAGTGTTAGAAAATGTAGCCGATAGAGTTCATGTAATGATGAGTGAAAGACCGTTATTTGTGTAAAAAGTTAGATAGAAAATCCCGATTTAATCGGGATTTTTATTCTTCAATTTGTTCAATATCAAGATTTTCTTCTGCTCTGTCTAATAAAACTTGTGGAATTGACTTTTTAGCTTTTGCACCTAATTTTTTAATACTTTCAACACTTCTAATTAAGTTTCCATTTCCATCAACTAATTTATTCATAGCGGCATCATAACTCACTTTTGATGAATTAATCGATTTTCCAACACTTAAAAGATCTTGTACAAATCCTTCAAATTTATCGTAGAGAGCACCAGCGCGTGTAGCAATTTCTAATACATTCCTTTTTTGATCTTCTTGTTTCCAAATAGATGAAACGGTGCTTAAAGTTGCTAAAAGTGTAGAAGTAGATACTAAAACTACATTTTTATCTAAAGCTTCTAAGTATAGATTATTGTTTTCACTTAAGGCAAGCATTAAAGCGGCTTCAATGGGTACAAACATCAAAACATAATCGGGCGTGTTAATTCCGTATAAATCAGTATATCTTTTTTCTCCCAATTCTTTTATATGGTTTCTAATACTTGAAATATGATTTTTTAATGTTTCTGTTTTATGATGCTCATGTTCTGAATTATAAAAAGCTTCATAAGCCGTTAAAGAAACTTTTGAATCTATAATTAAATGCTTATGATCTGGTAGATTGATAATAAAATCAGGTTTTTTTAATTTTCCGCTCTCATCTCTAAATCCACCCTGAGCAGAGAAATGAATACCTTTGGTTAAATTAGCTTTCTCTAATAATAATTCTAATTGCGTTTCGCCCCAATCTCCTTGAGTTTTATTTTCTCCTTTCAAAGCTTTTGTTAAGTTCAAGGTTTCTTTACTCATCTGAACATTTAAATCTTTTAATCCGATTATTTGCTGACGTAATGCTGCATGATAATCAATACTTTCTTTATGAGTAGTTTCAACCTTTTGTTCAAAAGATTTAATTTTTTCTTGTAAGGGATTTAAAAGATTTTGAATGTTGATTTTATTTTGTTCGGTAAATTTAGACGATTTATCATCCAAAATTTTATTAGCTAAATTTTCAAATTCTGCTGTAAATTTTTCTTGAATTTGTGCTATTTCAGCTTTTTTAGTTTCAGCTTGTTGAATTAAAGAATCATTCTCACTTTGTTTTTTAGTAAACTCGACTAAATAATACTCTTTTTCAGTTTTTAAATTTGTCAGCTCATTTATTAGGCGTAAATTTTCTTCTTTTAGTGATGTATTTACTTTACTAAAAGAAGTCTTTGCAAGAAAGAAACCGATTGTAAAAGCAACAATTCCAACGATTAAGATAATAATAGCAATTTCACTCATAATTTTACATTTAAAGTCTAAAAATAACAATTTAAAGGATTGATTCCTTTT
>JAMPYA010000035.1 GCA_023700885.1 Flavobacteriaceae bacterium | reverse complement strand
GTTGTGTCTTCTGTTCGCAAACTTTTACTTACTGAGAATCCAACTATTTCACGATTGTATAAATCCATAATTAAAGTGATATAATAGAACTTTCCCAGTATTTCATAGTAGGTTATGTCACTCACAAAAACCTGGTTTACACCTGTAACCTCAATATCCTTAATTAAATTTGGAAATCGAGTTACGCCTCTGCTGTCGGTGGTTGTCCGAAAGTTCTTTTGCTTTTTAACACGGTAACCATGTTCAAAGCAAAACACTTCAAATTTATCTCTTCCCATACTCTGTGGATTTATCTTGAAGTAAATCTCACGAGCTGACATACGCGGATGATCAAACCTTATTTTATTGACCAATAAAATAATTTGTTCAGCTTCGTCCAATTGCTTTTCCAGGCGGTCTTTCATCTGGAAAAAAGATTGTTTTTTTATCGATATGGCATCATATAAAACACTCATTTTGACTTGGTGTTTTTCTTTGTTACACCAGTAATAACTGATAGTTTGGAACTTAATTTTTTTTTAATATCCACCTCATAAGTGTTTTCAGCAATCTCAATCATCTTGTCTTGAAAATCGATCAACAGCTGTTTCTGACCTACAATCCTCTCAAGTTCCTTGATCCGATCCTCCAATAATTGAATCTTTTTAGTATCACTCTTAGCTTCAACTACCTGTTTAACCTGCTTTTTTGCCATACTAGAATATTTGTAAAGCCATCTGTAAACCGAAGTTCTACTGACTTTATAGGTCTTACAAATATCGGAAACTGTTATCAGATTATTCTCCAATTCCTGCATCCGTTTCTTTTTAAAATCTACACTGAAGTAACGATTCCTTTTTGCTCGTTGTTCTTCATTAAAAAATCCATTTCTATTTTCCATTGTTAACCTTTTTATGGTCAACGTATTTCAGGCGAAGACAAACTAAAAGTGAAAAGGGAATAGCGAAAAGCCAAAAGCTAAAGGCCAAAAGCCAAATTTCTTTAAACTTTTGTCTATATTCTTTCAATCTTTTAACCATTTATTTTTCATCTAAACAAGTAAAATCTGTACTTTTACAACACAAACTTTAACGCAACAGCTTATGTTATTTAAACCAGCAGATTTTATTCAAGATATACAAAATTTTGGCGAATTTGGAGGGGTGAATCCTTCTATATCAGATTCGGCAACTTATACTTTTTTAGCAGCAAAAACCATGCAAGACACCTTTGAAGGTCATACTGAGGGTTGTTATTTATATTCACGTCATGCCAGTCCAAGTACCTTGTATTTAGGTGATGCATTAGCCAGAATGGAAGGAACACAAAGTGCTTTAGTAACAGGTTCCGGGATGGGAGCGATTACTTCCGTAATTTTACAATTGTGTAAAGCTGATGACCATATGGTATCCAGCAGAACTATTTATGGAGGTACCTATGCTTTTATGAAGAACTTTTTACCGCGATTAAATATCAAAACCTCTTTTGTTGATATTACTTGCTTAGAAAAAGTGGAAGCCGCAATTACTAATAAAACTAAAATGATTTATTGTGAAACCATTAGCAATCCATTATTAGAAGTAGCTAATATACCGGCACTGGCTAAATTGGCTCAAAAATATAATATTCCTTTAGTGGTCGACAATACTTTTTCTCCGCTTATGGTATCTTCAAGTCATCTAGGCGCCACTATTACAATTCATAGTTTAACCAAATTCATCAACGGAACCAATGATACTATTGGTGGAGTAGTTTGTGCAAGCAAAGAATTTATTGATAGTTTACGCAATGTAAATGATGGAGCCGCCATGTTGTTAGGTCCGGTAATGGATAGTTTAAGAGCGGCACAAATATTGAAAAACATGCGCACCTTAGCTATTCGTATGCGCAAACACAGTGACAACGCAATGTACTTAGCAACCCAATTTCAGAAAGAAGGTTTAACAGTAGTTTATCCTGGATTAGAAAATCATAAAGGTCATGTATTACTAAAATCAATGTTAAATGAAACCTACGGATTTGGTGGATTATTGACCTTAGAATTGGAATCATTGGAAAAAGCTAATGAGTTGATGGAGTTGATGCAACATAGAAATATTGGATATCTGGCTGTAAGTTTAGGATTTTATAAGACCTTATTTAGTGCTTCAGGGGCTAGCACCTCCTCTGAAATTCCGGAAGAAGAACAAAAAGAAATGGGATTGTCTAAAGGATTGATTCGTTTTTCTATCGGATTAGATGATGATATTGAACGCACGTATCAAAATATGAAAGCATGTATGCAACAAGCGGGTATTTTGTAAAAAAAAATATCATTGAATTAAAAGACGTCAACAATTAGTTGGCGTTTTTTAATAAAAATAATTCAATTAAGATATTTCATCTGTTTATATTTATTGTTTAGTTCGACAAGCTTGCAAATTTTATTTGTCAGATGAAATGACTATAATCATGTTCTTATGTGTCAATTAAAATTGTCATGGGCGTTTCATTATTTTATTAAATACTTTATAAGGACTCTTTAAAATAATAGAGTTTTTTATAAAAGTTGTCATAATTTGTAGATTTGATAATTTAAAATCCGGTTTTTGTAATTATTTGCATAAGCCCATTAATTTATGTATCATTACATCTTTAAAAATCTAAATCATGGCAAATAAAACCCCTAAAATAACACTGCTTGAAGCCTTAATTCCGATTATATTTCTTGTTTTATTATTGTGGTTTAACGTACAAGAAGTGTATGGTGATGGAGCTTTGGAAGGAGCCAATCAATTTGCCTTATTATTAGGAGCGGCCGCAGCAGCCATCATTGGATTTAAGAATAAAGTCCTGTTTGAAGACATGATGCATAAAGTAGCTAAGAATATCAAATCGACCACCACCGCTTTATTGATATTGTTATTTGTGGGAGGTTTAGCTGGAACCTGGTTAATAAGCGGAATTATACCGGCCATGATTTATTACGGAATGCAATTATTGAACCCCACCTTTTTTTTAGCTGCTTCGGTTATTATTGCCTCAATTATTTCTGTTGCTACGGGTAGTAGCTGGACAACTTCAGCAACTGTGGGTATTGCGCTTGTCGGTATTGGAAAAGCAATCGGTTTGCCGGAAGGGATGGTGGCAGGTGCAGTTATTTCTGGTGCTTATTTTGGAGATAAAATGTCACCCTTATCAGATACAACCAATTTAGCCCCAGCTATGGCAGGAACAGATCTATTTACGCATATTAAGTATATGACTTTAACAACGACACCCTCTCTTATCATAACACTTATATTATTTTTAATTTTAGGATTTACACAAACTACCAGTGGACAGACCGATACATCCACCATGTTAAATGCTATTTTAGATACATTTACCATTACTCCTTGGTTATTTTTAGTGCCGGTAGCGGTGATCTTAATGATTGTAAAAAAAACAGAGCCATTAATTGCTTTATTGGTAGGGACACTATTGGGAGGTGTATTTGCCTTGATTTTTCAACCTGCTATTGTCATGAAAATAGCCGGGGCAGAAACGTTAAATTTTGTAAGTGCCTATAAGGGAGTGATGAATGCTATTACCGTTGATACTGCCGTTGAAACCAGTAATGCCACTCTGAATGATTTATTTACAGCTGGCGGAATGAAAGGAATGTTAGGCACTATTTGGTTAATAATGTGTGCTATGGTTTTTGGCGGAATTATGGAGGCTATCGGAGCTTTAAAAGCTATTAGTAGCGCATTGTTATCAGTAGCAAAAGGAGTTTTTGGCTTATTTGCCAGTACAGTAACCGCTTGTATCGGATTTAACCTTACGGCTTCTGACCAATATTTAGCGATTGTTATTCCGGGAAAAATGTTTGCTAAGGCCTATGAAGAAAAAGGTTTAGCACCTGAAAATTTAAGTAGAACCTTAGAAGATTCTGGAACGGTTACCTCTGTTTTAGTACCGTGGAATACTTGTGGAGCATATCAGTCAAAAGTATTGATGGGTGAAGTGGGGGTTACCAGCTATATTCCTTATGCTTTTTTCAATATCATCAGTCCGATTATGACCTTGATATTTGCCGCCTTTAGAATTAAAATTAAGATGTTGAAAGAAAAATCAAATGATAATTGATTTAGCTACAATTACTTAAATAGGAGCTGAACTATTGATTGTTAGCGCGCACTTTTCAGCACATTTTTCTCCGTCAATAGCTGCAGAGATGATTCCTCCGGCATAACCGGCTCCTTCACCACAAGGGTAAAGTCCGTTAATTTCAACATGTTCCAAAGTGTTAAAATCTCTTGGAATACGCACTGGTGAAGAGGTTCTAGATTCGGGTGCATGAACCACCGCTTCATTGGTTAAATAGCCTTTCATAGAATGACCAAATTGTACAAAGCCTTGTTGTAAAGACTGATACAGAAATTTTGGCAGAACACTTCCTAACTCAGTAGCGGTTGTTCCTGGTTGATAGGAGGTCTTTGGAATATTGGATGATTGTTTACCTTTGGTAAAATCGACTAACAATTGAGCCGGAACTCGTTGCGTTTTTCCACCTGCAATCCAAGCGGTTTGTTCTATTTGCTGTTGAAAAGCCATAGCTGCCAATGGACCACGATGTGAAAATTCTTTAAAATCTTCCATTTTTAATTCTACTACAATTCCAGAATTGGAAGTTGCCATATTGCGTTTGGATGGTGACCAACCATTGGTTACTACTTCACCCGGACTGGTAGCGCAAGGGGCAATAATACCTCCGGGACACATACAGAAAGAATATACTCCGCGATGCTGAACCTGTTTTACAATACTGTATGGAGCAGGTGGGAGGTATGGACTGCGAACTTCACAACTATACTGAATTTTATCTATGAGTTGTTGTTGATGCTCTACCCGTACTCCTAAAGCAAAAGGTTTTGCCTCTATATGAATTCCTTTTCGGTGTAACAATTCAAAAATATCACGGGCAGAATGTCCGGTAGCCAATATCACTTTTGAAGTTTCCCACCTCATGCCATTAAGGGTTTCAACGCCAATTATTTTTTGATCTTTAATCAAAATATCGGTAACGCGGGTTTGAAAATGAATTGCTCCTCCGTGATTTAAAATGGTGTTTCGGATACTTTCAATAATACGCGGTAATTTGTTTGTACCGATATGTGGGTGTGCATCCACCAAAATGGAAGGAGAAGCACCGTGTAATACCAACAATTCTAAAATTTGCTGCACATCACCTCTTTTTTTAGATCGGGTGTACAATTTCCCATCAGAGTAGGTGCCGGCACCACCTTCGCCAAAACAATAGTTAGAATCCTCATCAACAATATGTTCTTTATTGATGGTTGCTAAATCTCTTCGACGTGCTTTGATATCTTTTCCACGTTCTAAAATGATGGGTTTTATGCCTTTTTCAATCAGTTTTAAAGCGGCAAATAATCCGGCAGGGCCCGCACCAATGATGATTGTTGAAGGGCTTTTGGAAACATCTTGATAATTTGGAAATTTAAAAGGAACAGGTTTAAAAGGTTCATTTACAAAAACTTGGATACGTAAGTTAATTTTTACTTGACGTTGACGAGCATCTATAGAACGTTTTAAAATTTCTATGTGTGTAATGGCCTCATCAGCAATCCCTTCATGATGAGAAACCCATTCTTGCAGTAATAATTGATTGGCAGCAATTTCCGGCAGTACTTGTATGTCTCGTTCAAAAATCATCGGTTATATAAAAAAGTTCCACACCAATCCGAAGCGTATAGAAAAGTCTCTGCTCGGATAATTGGGCGCTGAAAAATAATTTGGACTACTTATTTTAGAAGTTACATTTTCTATTTTAAAATAGATGCGTGTACGTTGTATTTGACCATTTAAGAAAATATCAATAGTTGGATAATTGCCTATTTCAATATTATTTTGTTGGGTAAACTCACCTAAAAGCGGATTGTAAGCTGGCGCATAGAATTTGCTAAAATACTTGAGTGTTACGCCTGTTTGTATGTATAATGGATTTCCTTTAAATAGATGCGTAGCATAGTATAAGGTATTTCTACTAGTGTATGCCGGTACACTAATCAAATTGTTTTCAGATACTTTTTGATACATTAAAGTGTTTTCAAACCCAAATTTATAAAATGTAAATCCTTTAAAAATAGTTGCTTTTAAATAATCAACTGTTTCAGTAGCTTGAAGCGGTGCTGCATTAGTTGAATCAAAATACAATAAATGGTCAATTTTTGAATAGTTGAGGTTTGCATTCAACCATTTTTTTGATTTTAATTCAAAACCGACATTCCAAACATCTTGATTGGAAAAATTATGATACCAATTGTACTCTTTATAATTACTTCTGTATAATTGATAATTTAATTCGGGAGTTTTAGTGTATATATTAATAAAACCTTTTGCCCAATTAACACTGTCTTTTTTATAGGTTGCTGATGCAAACAATGATTTAGTGGTATTTTCTCCCGTAATTTGCTGATTTAAAACTGCTTTTAAATGTATTTTATTAATGGATGAATTCCACTCGGCTTGCATTGCCCATTTATCATCTTTTATATATTTTGGAAGTGAAGCAAAAATACTATCTACCGGATTTTTAAATCCGTATTCGAAACTGTGAAGGTTTGCTGCTATTTTGATATTACCCAGCAATAAGGGTGATTTAAATGTTACAAAAGCCGAAGTGTTATGCTGTTGGTGATAAGCATGGTCATCAATGGCAGTAGTTAAAGCATCTCCAAAAAGCGATGAAACTCCCGATTGGGAAAATTTAAAATGTTTGGTTTCGTAGGAATATGTTTGTCCTAAAGTAATTTGAGATTTTTGGAGCGAATCAGATTTGATGCGCAATAAATGATAACGTTGTTCTATAAAATAACGTTTGCCTCTTAACATACTTTCAGCATCTAAAAGGTTTACATCTAACCTGCCACGTTGATTATAGTTGGCATCTCCACTTAAAAACTGAGCTAGTGATGTTGTTGTTAATCCGCCATTTTCTTGATTCATCAAATCTTGCGAAGTGTAATGTCCGCGGAAATCATAGTGTTTGTTTTTACTTTGATAATTAAAAGTAGCTCTAAAATTTCCTTGACTGCTAAGCGAATTTCTATATCTTCCTAAAGAACGCAATCCTTTATAAGCAAACGAAAAATTAAATTGAGGTGAGGTATTCATCGTTAATAAAGCATCTAAAACCTGACCTTGTTCCATTCCTGTTCTGTACATCAACTCAGTAGATGGAGTTGGAACTTTGTAGTAATTGATATCTTCAATTTCATAATAATTGAAGTGCTTTGCTTTTGCCCCTATTGACGGGTTTAGATTTTTTTCATCAAAAGAATAAGCTAATTGGTTAGAAGTTTGCCCCTGATTGTGAAAAGGCAATAACTCAAAATCATCTTTTCTGAGGTAATTAAATTTATAATCTTTTAAAATGGTTAAAGTAGTATCGATGATGGTTGAATCGCGCTCAAAATCATATATTTTAAAATCGGTATAATGCGTTTTATCAACTAAAGGATCTGATTCAGCCATTCTTTTTGTAAGTGTATCAGAAGCTCTATTTATTGCTTTATTAATTTTTGCTTTGGTGTCAATAGCTGGTTTTTTTACTTGAGCATTTGAAGTAAGCATTATAGGGATTAAAATGAAGCATAAAATTATTTTTTTCATCTTATGGATTATATCGATTTATCAAAAATTGAAAGACAAAGGTAATTGATTTCATCGATAAATTTAAACCTAAGCGCTTTGAGAAAAAATTGTTTAATTTGTATTTGTAGATTCTGAATTATGTTAAAAGCGTTTTTTAAAGAACTTGAATTAGAATGTGGTACCGATGAAGCCGGCAGAGGTTGTTTATGCGGTCCAGTTGTAGCAGCAGCTGTTATTTTGCCAGCACATTTTTCGCATCCTTTGTTAAACGATTCTAAACAATTGAGTGAACGACAACGAAAAGAACTTAAAGTTGTTATAGAGCAAGAAGCGGTTGATTTTGCAGTTTCCTTTGTTGACTCTCAAACAATTGATGAAATTAATATTTTACAAGCTTCTATTTTGGCAATGCATCAGGCTATCGGAATGTTAAAAGTAAGTCCGAAATTTATTATTGTTGATGGGAATAAGTTTAAACCTTTTGGTAAAATTCCGCATCAAACCATTGTAAAAGGCGATGCTAAATTTCAAAGTATTGCAGCTGCTTCTATTTTAGCGAAAACTTACAGAGATGAATATATGGAAACGTTACATTTAGAGTTTCCGCAATATCAATGGAACAACAATAAGGGGTATCCAACACTTTTACACCGAAAAGTCATACATGAATTTGGGACCACTAAACATCATCGCATGACATTTAGATTGCTGCCAAAACAAATTAAATTAGAACTTTAAAGCTGAAATGTTGCGTTGAATAAATGGGCAAAATGATTTTGAATTTTTAATTTCACTTCATCAAAAGGTATTTTTTTTCCTAACTCAGCCTCTAAAGATGTCACCGCTTTTCCTCTAATTCCACACGGAATGATATGATCAAAATATCCAAGATTGGTACTTACGTTTAAAGCAAAACCGTGCATGGTAACCCAACGGCTGGTTTTAACACCTAAAGCACAAATTTTACGGGCAAAAGGGGTGCCTACATCTAGCCACACTCCGGTTTCACCTTCGCTGCGTTCTCCTTTTAAGCCATATTCTGCAATAGTTGCAATCATTACTTCTTCTAAAACACGCATATATTCGTGAATATCTGAAAAGAAATTGTCTAAATCAAGAATAGGATATCCTACTATTTGACCCGGACCATGATAGGTAATGTCACCACCGCGATTACTTTGATGAAAGCTAATATTGCGTTGTTCTAACTGTTCTTGTGTCAATAATAAATTATTGATATCGCCACTTTTTCCAAGTGTATAAACAGGGGGATGTTCTACAAACAAAAAATAATTAGGAGTTTTAAGTTGGGAGTTTTGCTTTAGATTGATAGATTTTATTTGAAGAATTTCATTAAACAAGTCCGTTTGAATTTCAAAAGCCTTAGCATAATCCAATAATCCCAATTCTTTAATCATTATAATTTTATTCATCAATCCACTTATTTTTTACAAAGGTCTAAAAAAATAAATGTTAATGCCTATTAGAAAATAATTTCTTTTTTTTATACGATAAATAGATATTCAATTAACTTTGTTTTTTTTTAAGAAATGTATGTTAAAAAACTTACGACTTAATCCGTGGCATTATTTAATGCTTTCGTTTATTTTCATTATTTTATTTGGGACTTTTCTTTTAAAAATGCCATTTGTAAAACATGATGGAGGGCTCAGTTTTATAGATGCTTTATTTACAGCAACTTCGGCGGTATGTGTAACCGGATTAACCGTAGTAAATACCTCTGGTTTTAATGTGCCTGGGCAAATTGTTTTAATGTTTTTGATGCAATTAGGAGCCATTGGAATTATGACTTTAAACGCCTCTCTTATTTTATTAATCTCAGGAAATATTGATTTAAAGCAACAGGTTTCATTTTCTAAATTACAAGATAGTATCTCGATGAAAAGTTCCTCCGGAATTTTAAAGTTTATCCTTAAGATTACTTTTATTTCAGAAATTATCGGATTTGTATTGCTTTCAATAGGTTTTCATCTGCAAGGGCTAAGCTGGAGTGATGCAGCCTATGAAGGTGTTTTTCATTCAATTTCTGCCTTTTGTAATGCCGGATTTTCAACTTTTGACAACAGTTTAATAGGTATGAATTCTATTATTAAATATACAGTAATGGCACTTATTATTGTAGGAGGAATTGGTTATGTGGTTGTATTTGAAGTGTATAGAAAATTTTCTACCCATCAGCGACTGGGATTTCATTCTAAAATCGTTATTTTTACCAGTTTACTACTTATTATTGTTCCAACCTTGTTTTTATATTTTACAGACAGTACTTTGAGTTCATTTACCGATAGTTTATTTCAATCTGTTACAGCTAGGACTGCCGGATTTAATAGTATAGATACCGCTAGTTTACATACGGTAACTTTAATGATTGTTATTATATTAATGTTTATTGGTGGTTCTCCCGGTTCTACCGCCGGCGGTATTAAAACAACCACTTTTTTTGTATCTATGGTTCCGGTTTTTAAAATTTTAAGAGGAGATAAAACAGTGGTGGTAAACCAAAAACACATACCTCATGCTGTTGTTCTAAAAGCATACGCCATTATAACCTTATATGTACTGTTGATTTTTATAGCAACCGTTTCCTTGTTATTGGCTTATCCTAATTTTACACCTTTAAATACCTTATTTGAAGTTGTTTCTGCAACCGGAACAGTAGGATTATCAACAGGAGTTACATCAGAAATTGCTACCTTTGGAAAAATTGTATTAATTTTATGTATGTATCTGGGAAGAATTGGGCCAGCATCACTGGCAATGGTTAAGACTACCAAAGATTATCAACCAAGAATCTTATATCCACAGGAAAAAATCAATTTAGGATAAATAAGTAATAAATTATGGCAAAAGATTATGTAGTTATTGGATTGGGCACTTTCGGATTTGAAGTAGCTAAAGGATTATTTGAACAAGGTCATAATGTTATGGCTATTGATAAAAATCCTATAACAGTTCATAATATTCAGGATTTTGTAACCGTTGCAATCAATACCGATGTTTCAGATACTGCGGTAATTGATGAGTTGGAGTTGTATAAATTCAAAACCATTATTTTAGGTTTAAGTAGCAATTTAGAAACACTAATTCTAACGATTGCTTATTTAAAAAATAAGGGTGCCAACTATATTATTGCTAAAGGAAATAGTGAGTTACAAAAAGAAGTTTTGTTAAAAATTGGAGCTGATGAAGTAATTTTGGCCGAAAAGGAAGTGGCCTTGAAACTATCTGAAAGGCTTACGCATCCCAATGTTTTAGATCGTTTTGTCTTAGATCAAAATATACTTTTAATGAACGTAAAGGTACCCTCAAAATTAGCCAATAAAACATTGCAAGAATTGGATTTACGCAATAAATACAACATTACCGTTTTGATAAGAAAACACGAAGGAAAATCTGTAATTATCAGTAATGCCAATTTTATATTAAATGAAGGTGATGAAATATTTGTAGCAGGTGAAGAGAAAAATATTAATAAACTATTTCATTAGTTTCTAAATATTAATATGAATTTAAGAGTAGAAGATATTACCAAGCGATACGGAAATCAATTTGCTTTAAAAAATATTTCATTAGAACTAAAATCTGGAGAAATTGTTGGTTTGTTAGGTCCCAATGGCGCAGGAAAGTCTACTTTGATGAAAATTCTTACCGGCTTTATAGAGCCTACCTCAGGGGCTGTTTATTTCAGAGATTTATTGCTTTCAGAGAATTTATCCACCTTTCAGCAACAAACCGGATATTTACCAGAACACAACCCACTTTATACTGAAATGTATGTAAGAGAGTACTTGCAGTTTCATGCAACTATTCATCAAATAGCTAAAAATGAGGTAGAAGCAGTTATTGTAAAAGTTGGTTTAATTCCTGAAGTTCATAAAAAAATTCATCAATTGTCTAAAGGATATCGGCAACGTGTCGGTTTGGCTGCAGCTATTTTACACAATCCGTCTATTTTAATTTTAGATGAGCCCACTACCGGTTTAGATCCCAATCAAATTGAAGAAATCAGACAATTAATTCTAGCGTTGGGAAAGGATAGAATCGTATTATTTTCATCTCATATTTTACAAGAAGTAGAAGCTATTTGTGATCGTGTTATCATATTGCATAAAGGGAATTTATTGGATGATTTATTACTGAATCAGATGCGTTCTTCTGAAAAACAATTAATTGAAGTTGAATTTGATTTGCGTGTTGAAGAGCAATTTTTACGAAGTATACCAAATTTAATCAAGGTAGAAAATGTTTACGATGCTACCTGGGAATTAACTTTTAATACCCAAGAAGATATGCGTCCTTTATTATTTGATTTTGCTCAACAAAACGGATTACGAGCGTTAAAAATCATCCCAAAAAATAAAAATTTGGCTGTATTATTTAAAGAATTAACTGCTAATTAATGCGATAAGCCCATTTATTCAATTCTAATTCTTTTAATAATTCTTTATTGATCGTAACTTTATGATTTCTACTTGGCATTGTTAAATTAATTTTTTCTTGTTGATCTTCAATAGAAAAATAAAGGTTTTTAGTCCCTTTGAAACTACTGATGATACTTTCTAATTGATCAATTTCCTTTTTGTTGATGGCAGTAATATCTAGATATATCGTAATTTTTTCGCTGATAGATTTAATCACATCCTGTAGTAATTTTACATCAGTATATTTAATTCGAGGGTTTCCTGTTAATCCTTCTTTATTCCTAAAACCTTCCTGTATTGAAAGACGGATAAATAAAAACTGATTTTCTTTCAAAAAATGACTGTATTTTAAATAATCTTCATTGAAGATTTTAAATTCATGATTGTCATCATAATCTTCCATTACAAAAGTTGCCCAACTTTTACCATCTTTGGTAAGTCTGTGTTGTACCTGTGTCACCATTCCGCCAAAAGAAACATTTTGATTGATATATTGTTCAATTGGTTTTTTAAATAAAGCGATGGTGGTGTTGGCAAATTTTATTTCATGTTTAAAATCATCTAGTGGATGCGCAGATGTGTACATACCCACCACTTCTTTTTCTTTATGCAATAATTCCATGGTGTTCCAAGGTTCGCAATCTTGAATTTCTGGTTCGGGAAGCTGTACTTCTGAAGATGCTCCAAATAGAGAAACTTGAGCAGAATTTTGATTTTCCTGAAATCGGCTACCAAAACGGAGTATTTTTTCAATAGTGGTTTGCCCCCTATCATCAGTCATAAAATACTGTGCTCGATGCGTTCCAGAAAATGAATCAAATCCGCCGGCTAAAACCAATCCGTCATACACTTTTTTGTTGACAGCTCTTGCTTCAACTCTTTTACTTAAATCAAAAACAGACGAGTATGGGCCGTTTTTTTTGCGTTCTTCAACAATAGCTTCCACCGCACCTTCGCCAACTCCTTTAATAGCACCCATACCAAATCGAATAGCACCTTTTTTATTTACAGAAAATTTATAATAAGACTCGTTGATGTCTGGTCCTAAAACTGGGATGTTAAGGTGTTTGCACTCTTCCATAAAAATAGCCACCTGTTTAAGGTCACTCATATTATTAGATAATACAGAGGCCATATATTCTGCCGGATAATGCGCTTTTAAATAGGCTGTTTGATAGGCAATATAAGCATAACAGGTAGAGTGTGATTTATTAAATGCATATTCAGCAAATGCTTCCCAGTCTTTCCAAATTTTTTCTAATTGTTTTTCCGGATGATTACGTTCTTTACCTCCTTCAAAAAATTGAGGTTTCAGTTTTTGCAGATCGCTAAAAATCTTTTTTCCCATGGCTTTTCGCAATTTATCGGCATCGCCTCGGCTAAATCCAGCTAATTTTTGGGAAAGTAGCATTACCTGTTCCTGATACACGGTAATTCCATAAGTTTCTTTTAGATATTCCTCCATTTCCGGAAGGTCATAACTAATAGGTTCATCGCCGTGTTTTCGTCTGATAAATTGTGGGATATATTCCATCGGACCTGGTCGATATAGAGCGTTCATCGCAATTAAATCGCCAAATTCTGTTGGTTTTAAGGCCTTTAGGTGTTTTTGCATTCCGGCAGATTCGTACTGAAATATACCAATGGTATCACCTTTTTGAAAAAGTTGATAGGTTTCTTCATCATCCAAAGGGAAATGGTCAGGATCCAATTCAATTTTGTGAATAGCCTTAATAATTTTGATGGTATCTTTAATTAATGTTAGGGTTTTTAATCCTAAAAAGTCCATTTTTAATAAACCGGCACTTTCAACAACACTATTATCAAACTGAGTTACGAACATATTGTCCGAATCTTTTGCCGTAGCAATAGGAATTAAATTGGTAATGTCTTCAGGAGTAATTATTATTCCGCAAGCGTGAGTTCCAATATTTCGTAAGGTTCCTTCCAGTTTTCTAGCCTGATTCAAAGTTTGACTTTCTAGATCATCACCTTCATAAATATTGAGAAGTTCATTTACCCGAAGACCATGTTCAGTAGACAAGCTGGCAATTTTCTTTTTGCTCTTTTCATCATCGCCAAAAATATCGGCTAATTTGGCATCCGGAACTAATTTTGCCAATCGGTCTGTATCTGGAAGTGGTAAGTCCAGCACTCTGGCAGTATCTCTGATGGCAGATTTAGCAGCCATGGTGCCGTAGGTAATAATTTGTGCCACTTGATTGGCTCCGTATTTCTGAATTACGTAATCAATTACGCGTTGGCGTCCTTCATCATCAAAGTCGATATCGATATCAGGTAAAGAAACTCGATCCGGATTTAAGAAACGCTCAAAAAGTAAGTCATATTTAATCGGATCTATATTGGTGATTTTAAGGCAATAAGCAACTGCAGAACCTGCAGCAGAACCTCTTCCGGGTCCTACGGCAACTCCCATTCTTCTCGCTTCGGCAATAAAATCTTGAACGATCAAGAAATAACCAGGATACCCTGTTTTTTTAATTACTTCTAATTCAAAATCAAGTCGCTCTTTTATTTCCGGAGTTAATTCCGGATAACGAAGTTCAGCGCCTTGATAGGTCAAATATTTTAAATAGGTATTTTCACCTCTTTTTTCTTCATCAAATTCATCTAATGGATCCATAAACTCCTCAGGAATTCCAAATTTCGGTAATAATACATCTCGTTCTAGTGAATAGATTTCGATTTTATCGATGATTTCTTGGATGTTGAGGATAGCCTCTGGCATGTCTGCAAACAGATTTTTCATCTGCTCTTGAGACTTGAAATAATATTCGTTGTTAGACAGTCCGTATCTAAATCCACGCCCTCTGCCAATAGGTGTTGAGGCCTTTTCGCCATCTTTTACACACAATAAAATATCGTGAGTTTCAGCATCATTCTCATGGATGTAATAGGTATTGTTTGTTGCAACAAGTTTGATGTTATATTGATTCGAAAATCCTTGTAAAATAGCATTGACATGATCTTCATCTGCTTGTTGATGGCGCATCACTTCTAAATAAAAATCAGCTCCAAATTGTGCTTTCCACCAAACTAAGGCCTCTTCCGCTTGCGTTTCTCCGATATTTAAAATTTTAGCAGGAATTTCTCCATACAAATTACCAGATAGTACAATGATGTCTTGTTTATATTGTTCAATAATGGTTTTATCAATGCGAGGCACATAATAAAAACCTTGGGTATAAGCTAAAGAGGCCATTTTGGCTAAATTATGATAGCCTTTTTTATTTTTAGCTAGCATTACAATTTGATAACCATTGTCTTTATTGCTTTTATCTAAATGATTATCACAAACATTAAATTCGCAGCCAACAATAGGTTTTAAAATTTGTTGAGGTTCTTCTCCTTCTTCTAAATTTTGATTGTGAGCATCTACAGATTTGTTATAGTTCAATACTTCTTTTACAAAGCTAAAAACGCCCATCATATTAGCCGTATCTGTAATGGCAACAGCAGGCATTTCCATTTTTGCAGCTGTTTTAACCAGGTCTTTGATGGCTGTAGTTGATTGTAAAATAGAGAATTGAGAATGGTTGTGTAAATGGGAAAAATGAGCATGCTCTAAATTTGCAGCTTGTTGTTGATGTGCAATAGTTGGAGCGTCATTAACAGCATTCTTATTTTTTAAATGCAGACTCAATTTTTTTAAATTCTGATGTTTTAAGCCGAT
>JAMPYA010000213.1 GCA_023700885.1 Flavobacteriaceae bacterium | reverse complement strand
GGAGGCGGTAGAGTTGGAGAAGCATCATCAAAAGGAATTACAGAAGATTTGATAAAACTAGGATTTGAATCAGGTAGAATGAAAACCGGTACTCCGCCGCGCGTTGATAGTCGTTCTTTAGATTATTCTAAAATGACCGAACAACCTGGTGATGAAAACCCACAAAAATTTTCATATACTGATCAAACAAAATCTTTAACAGAACAACGTTCTTGTTTTATGACTTACACTTCTCAGGAAGTTCATGATTTATTGAGACTTGGTTTTAATCGATCGCCCATGTTTACCGGAACAATTAAAGGTGTAGGGCCGCGTTATTGCCCATCAATTGAAGATAAAATAGATCGATTTGCTTCTAAAGATCGTCATTTATTATTTATTGAACCCGAAGGATGGAATACCGTTGAGGTTTATGTTAATGGTTTTTCTACCTCTTTACCTTATGAAATTCAAGAGCAAGCCCTAAAATTAGTTCCCGGTTTTGAAAATGTAAAGTTTTTTAGATATGGATATGCAATAGAATATGATTATTTTCCACCAACACAACTCACTTCAACTTTAGAAACTAAGTTGGTAGAAAATTTATATTTTGCCGGTCAAATTAATGGAACTACAGGATATGAGGAAGCAGCAGCACAAGGTATCATAGCTGGGATTAATGCAGTATTGAAAATTCAAAATAAAAAACCTTTTATATTAAAAAGAGATGAGGCTTATATTGGAGTTTTAATTGATGATTTAATTACAAAAGGAACGGAAGAACCCTATAGAATGTTTACCTCTAGAGCTGAATATCGTACACTTTTAAGACAAGATAATGCAGATTTGAGATTAACCCCAAAATCAAATGCAATTGGTTTAGCTTCTGATGAACGATTAATGAGAGTTGAAGAAAAGTATTCGAAAGTTGAAAAGTTTATAGAATTTTTTAAAGAAACGAGTATTACTCCTGAAATGGCAAATCCAATTCTTATGGATAAAAATTCTGCACCTATTTCTCAATCGATGAAAATGTTTAAAGTGGCTACAAGGCCTCAGTTAACATTTGAAGATGTTAAATTGTTTCCAGGAGTTATGGATTTTATAGTAGACAATAAATTAGATCAAGAAATAATTAATCAAGTCGATATTTATATTAAATATTCTGGTTATATCGATAAAGAAAAAAATAATGCTGATAAGTTAAACAGATTAGAGCATATTAAAATTCCAAAAACATTTGATTACAATAAAGTGAAAAATATCTCGATAGAAGCACGTCAGAAATTAATAAAAATACAACCAGAAACCATTTCGCAAGCAAGTAGAATTAGTGGTGTTTCACCTAGCGATATTTCTGTACTACTCGTTTATATGGGAAGATAGTTTCTAAAAGTTCCACGTGGAACTTTTTTATTTTTTAAAGAATTATTAGCATTAAAATATGGACAAAGACAATTTACAGCATTTTCTTTCATTAAATGATTACTCATTAACTCAAGAAAAATTTGACTTATATCTTAATAAAGAATTGGAAATGTTGGTTACAATTCCAAAACCTACCAATGAAGAGTTAGGTAGATATTATGAAGATTCAGCGTATTTGCCGCATACCGATTCTAATAAATCATTCTTCGATAAGATTTATCAGTATGTTAAAAAGAATGCAATTGAAAATAAAGTTTCCTTATTAAATTCTTTAAAATCTGAATCAAAAACAGTTCTTGATATTGGAACTGGTACTGGTGATTTTTTATTGGCTTGTAAAAAAAATGGGTGGAGTGTTACTGGAATTGAACCAAATAAAAATGCAAGAACATTAGCTCAGGAAAAATTTCAGCAGACTTTAAATAATAATTCGTCTAATATATTTTATGATAGTTTAAAAAGTTTACAAGATTCGACTTCTGAAAAGTTACCAAAATTTGATGTGATTACTATGTGGCATGTTTTAGAACATGTTCCTGAAGTGGAGCATTACATTAAGCAATTAAAAACATTTTTAAAATCAAATGGCACTTTAATTATTGCTGTTCCAAATTTTAAAAGTTATGATGCTTTTTATTATGGTAAATTTTGGGCAGCTTTTGATGTGCCAAGACATCTATCTCATTTTTCTAAAAAATCAATGAGAACACTTTTTAGAAATGAAGAAATGAATGTTATAAAAATATTTCCAATGAAGATGGATTCGTTCTATGTTTCGCTGTTAAGTGAAAAATACAAAACAGGAAAGATGAATTATTTCAAGGGATTTTTAATTGGATTGCAGTCAAATATCAAAGCATTAATTTCAGACGAATATTCATCGCATATTTACCTTATTAAACATAAAAAATTGATTTAAATCGATTTTAAGATAGTTTAAAAGTGAAAAATAGGGTAGCGCCTTAAAATTTAAAAATAATCAAAAAAATCAACGCTAATAAAGTCAAAACAAATAGCAAATATTGATTGTTACTATCATTTTTCATCAAAAAAAATGATAATTCATATTTTTGATAAAAAAAATGAGTTCGCTCAATATTTTAAATATATTCGCATAATAATAATTAAACACCAATTTTAAGATGAAAAAAATTCTTTTACTACTTACGGTAATTTTTTCTTTAGCTTCATGTACACAAAAAATTGCTTTTGTTGATGTTGAACAGTTAATGAAAGGTTATGACGAAACCAAAGCGATGGAAGCTGATTTAAAAGCAAAACAAGATAAATTAAAATTTAGTTTAGATAGTTTAGCCTTAGGTTTTCAGCAAAAAGTGGATGATTATGAGAGAAAATTAGGAAGTATGTCTCCTCAAAGCCGTCAGCAATTAGAACAAAAATTAAGACAAGAGCAACAACAAATTCAGGGACAACAACAACAAGCTTCTCAAATGTTACAACAAATTTCACAAGAAAGTTTCGAAGCTTTATCTAAAAAAGTAGATAGTTTTGTAGCTGATTACGCTAAAGACAAAGGTTACAAAATGATTTTAGGTACCAATGGAAAAGGAACTGTAATGTACGGTGATGAAAAATTAGATGTGACCGAACAAGTTTTAGTAAAATTGAATGAAGCTTATAAGGCCAAAAAATAAAATAACTTAATACAATAAAAAAAGCCAGTTATTTTAACTGGCTTTTCTGTTTAATATACTAATATTTAGATTGTTAAGAGTCATTTTTATGAATTAATCTTGTAAGTTTTATAGATAAATCTAAAAAAATTATTTTAGCATTTCCATTGCGTTCTATATGATAAATTGCATCATCAATTTCTTTGGTAATATCTATAATGTTTCCACTATGAATAAATT
>JAMPYA010000034.1 GCA_023700885.1 Flavobacteriaceae bacterium | reverse complement strand
TAACGATAAAGCGGCAATTCTAGTTCATTAGCAGCAGCTTTTGCTACTGCAAGAGAAACCCCTAAAATTGCATTTGCACCTAATTTTGCCTTATTAGGTGTTCCGTCAAGAGCTATCATCGTTTTATCGATAAAGTTTTGCTCAAAAACAGAAATTCCTAATAACTCTTGAGCAATAATTTCATTTACATTTTGAATTGCCTTTAAAACCCCTTTACCCATATAATCTTTTCCACCATCACGCAACTCAACAGCTTCATATTCACCGGTTGAAGCTCCAGATGGAACAGCGGCTCTTCCCATAATTCCGTTTTCGGTAGTTACATCAACCTCAATGGTTGGATTTCCTCTTGAGTCAAAAATTTGACGTGCATGTATGTTTATAATGATACTCATTTCTTTTATTTTATTAATTATTTTAGAAAGTGTAAAGTTATGAATTCAACAACTATTTTATAGTATTTCTAGTACTTTTGTACTAAAACGATTTCGAATTTATAATTTAAAATATTACCTAATTTATTTTTTACTCTTTTTAATATTTTCAATAAATTGATCAAACAAATAAGCAGCATCATTTGGTCCCGGACTTGCTTCAGGGTGATATTGAACTGAAAAACAATTTTTATGCTTCATACGCATTCCTGCCAAAGTTTCATCATTTAAATGAATGTGAGTTACTTCAAAATCAGGATGATTTTCAACTTCAGTTCTATCAACAACAAATCCGTGATTTTGAGAGGTAATTTCTCCTTTTCCGGTAATTATATTCTTAACAGGATGATTGATTCCTCGGTGTCCGTTATGCATTTTCTTGGTTGTAATTCCGTTTGCCAAAGCAATAACTTGATGTCCTAAACAAATTCCAAAAAGTGGTAAATCTTTTTCAATAATTAAATTAGCCACTTCTTGGGCATTTTTCAAAGGTTCAGGATCGCCTGGACCGTTAGACAAAAAGTATCCATCTGGATTCCATTGTTGCATTTCAGAAAATGATGTATTATGAGGAAATACTTGAACATAACAATCTCGTTGCACTAAATTTCTAAGGATATTTTTCTTGATTCCTAAATCGAGTGCAGCTATTTTATATGTTGAATTTTCATCACCAAAAAAGTAAGGTTCCTTAGTAGAAACAGTTGAAGCAAGCTCTAAACCATTCATACACGGAAATCTTTTTAATTCTTCTTTTAGAGTTTCAATTTTATCAATTTCACTTGTAATAACAGCATTCATAGCGCCATGTTTTCTAATATATTGTACAACTGCTCTAGTATCAACATCAGTAATTACAACAGAATTTTGTTTTTTAAACCAATTATATAGAGAATCATCAGCTTTTTCTCTTGAAAATGGAAAACTAAAATTTCGACAAATTAAACCTGCTATTTTAATACTTTCAGACTCCATTTCATCAGCATTAACTCCATAATTGCCAATATGAACATTGGCAGCTACCATTAATTGTCCTTTATACGATGGATCTGAAAATATTTCTTGATAACCTGTCATTCCTGTATTAAAACAGATTTCACCAAAGGAAGTTCCGTTTATAACAGATTTTCCTTCAAATAAAGTTCCGTCTTCTAATAGTAATATTGCTTTTTGTAAAGTTTGGTATTCCATATTTTATTTTGATTTACAAATTTAAAAAAAAAAGGATAAACTTTTTGAGCTTATCCTTTTCTTATATTTATTGAGATTGAAAATCCATTTATTCTGCTGCTGGAGTTTCAACATTTTCAGCTGAAGTGTCAGTAGTTTTCTTAGTTCTACCTCTTCTGGTTTTTGCAACTTTTTTAGTTCCTTTAGGATTATAAATTGTGTTATAATCTACTAACTCTACCATTGCCATATTAGCGTTATCTCCTTGTCTGTTACCTAATTTGATAATACGTAAATATCCACCTGGTCTATCAGCTACTTTTACTGAAACTTCTTTAAAAAGTTCTGTAACTGCATATTTATCTTTCAAGTAGCTAAATACAACACGTCTATTATTAGTGGTATCTGCTTTCGACTTTGTAATTAATGGCTCTACATACACACGTAAAGCTTTTGCTTTTTCTACAGTAGTGTTAATACGCTTGTGTAATATTAATGAACAAGCCATATTAGCTAACATAGCACCTCTATGTGCTGTTTTTCTACTTAGGTGATTGAATTTTTTACCGTGTCTCATTTTTTATTCTTTTCTTAAACCATGAAGGTTTATTAATCTTTATCCAATTTATACTTACTTAAATCCATTCCAAAGTGTAGACCTTTACCATAAACTAATTCATCTAACTCGGTCAATGATTTTTTTCCAAAATTACGGAACTTCATTAAGTCGTTTTTATTAAATGATACTAAGTCTCCTAATGTTTCAACTTCAGCTGCTTTTAAACAATTTAGTGCTCTTACAGATAAATCCATATCCACTAATTTAGTTTTTAATAACTGACGCATGTGTAATGATTCTTCATCATAAGCTTCAGTTTGAGCAATTACTTCAGACTCTAATGTAATACGCTCATCAGAGAACAACATAAAGTGATGAATTAAAATTTTTGCTGCTTCAGTTAAAGCATCTTGAGGACTGATTGATCCGTTAGTAACAATATCTAAAACTAATTTTTCGTAGTCAGTTTTTTGTTCTACACGAAAATCCTCAATAGCAAATTTTACATTTTTGATTGGAGTAAAAATAGAGTCGGTAAAAATAGTGCCCATTGGCATACCAGACTTTTTATTTTCTTCAGCAGGAACAAATCCTCTACCTTTTTCAATAGTCATCTCCATCTCTAATTTCACCGATTTTTCAAGATTACAGATAACTAAATCTGGATTTAACACTTGAAAACCTGAAATATATTTTTGGAAATCACCAGCAGTAATTTGCTCTTTTCCAGAAAGTGATATTGAAACTGTTTCGCGATCTGTATCTTCAATTTGTTTTTTTAAGCGAACTTGCTTTAAATTGAGGATCATCTCCGTAACATCTTCAACAACACCACTAATGGTAGAAAATTCATGCTCTACACCGTTAATTCTTATCGATGTAATGGCATATCCTTCTAGTGAAGATAACAATACTCTTCTTAAAGCGTTACCGATTGTTAAACCATAACCTGGTTCTAACGGTCTGAATTCGAATCTACCTTCAAAATCGGTAGATTTAATCATGATAACTTTATCGGGCTTTTGAAAATTTAAAATTGCCATAGTTTAACTGGTGTCTTAGTTATTATTTAGAGTATAACTCTACGATTAATTGTTCATTGATATTTTCAGGAATTTGAACTCTTTCTGGAGCTTTTACAAAAGTTCCTTGCTTAGTTTCATCATTCCAAGTTAACCATTCGTAAACATTGTTTCTGTTTGCTAATGCGTTTTCAATAACTTCTAGTGATTTTGACTTCTCTCTAATTGCAACAACATCTCCTTTTTTCAAAATATAAGATGGAATATTAACAACCTCACCATTTACAGTAATATGTCTATGATTAACCATTTGGCGTGCTGCTCTACGTGATGGAGATACTCCCATACGATACACAACATTGTCTAAACGAGATTCACATAATTGTAATAATACTTCACCTGTAATTCCTCTACTTGCCGAAGCTTTTTCAAAGATGTTACGGAATTGTCTTTCTAAAATACCGTAAGTATATTTAGCTTTTTGTTTTTCTTGTAACTGAACTGCATATTCAGATTTTTTTCCTCTTCTTCTTGAGTTACCATGTTGTCCTGGAGGGTAATTTCTTTTTTCGAATGATTTATCTTCACCGAAAATAGCCTCTCCGAACTTACGAGCAATTTTTGTTTGTGGACCTCTATATCTTGCCATTTTTACATTTTTTTATTTGAAAGGGATTATGAATTCAGGCTTAAATCCTTCGATAATCGAATTCCTTTCTAAAAATTAAACTTATTTTATTTATTAAATTCTTCTTCTTTTAGGAGGTCTACATCCATTATGTGGAAGTGGAGTAACGTCAATGATTTCTGTTACCTCAATACCGCCATTATGGATTGATCTAATTGCAGATTCTCTACCGTTTCCTGGACCTTTTACATAAACTTTAACTTTACGTAAACCTGCTTCAAAGGCTACTTTAGTACACTCTTCTGCAGCTACTTGTGCAGCGTAAGGAGTATTCTTTTTAGAGCCTCTGAAACCCATTTTACCAGCAGATGACCATGAAATTACATCTCCCTTTTTATTGGTAAGAGAAATAATGATATTATTAAAAGATGCTGAGATATGTGCTTCACCAGTAGCCTCAATAATAACTTTTCTCTTTTTTGATGTTGTCTTTGCCATTTTATTTCTACTTATTATTTAGTTGCTTTCTTCTTATTAGCCACAGTTCTTCTCTTACCTTTTCTAGTTCTAGAGTTATTTTTCGTACTCTGACCTCTTAACGGTAAACCAGATCTATGTCTAATTCCACGGTAGCATCCAATGTCCATTAAACGCTTAATGCTTAATTGAACTTCTGAACGTAATTCACCTTCAATGGTGTAAACACCAACTTGTTCACGGATATGTCCAATTTCATCATCAGTCCAATCTGTTACTTTAGTGTTTTCGTCTACTTTTGCAGCAGCTAAAATTTCTTTAGCTCTGCTACTGCCAATACCATAAATATAGGTCAAAGCAATTACCCCTCTTTTGTTTTTTGGGATGTCAATACCTGCTATTCTTGCCATAATTATCCTTGTCTTTGTTTAAATCTAGGATTCTTTTTATTGATTACATATAATCTGCCTTTTCTACGTACAATCTTGCACTCGGCACTTCTTTTTTTTACTGATGTTCTAACTTTCATCGTTTTGTCTTTAATATCTGTAAGTAATTCTAGCCTTTGTTAAATCGTAAGGGCTCATTTCTAATTTCACTTTATCACCTGGTAATAATTTGATATAATGCATACGCATTTTACCAGAAATATGTGCCGTTACAATATGTCCATTTTCAAGCTCAACTCGGAACATTGCATTAGACAATGCTTCTGTAATAGTTCCATCTTGTTGTATTGCTGCTTGTTTAGCCATATTTATGCTACGTTTTTACGTTTAGTACCCGTTTTCATTAAACCATCATAATGACGATTTAACAAATGTGAATTTATTTGTTGAATAGTATCTATTGCAGTTCCTACTAAAATAAGTAGTGAAGTTCCTCCATAAAATAATGCCCATGATTGTTGAACTCCAAATTTAACAACAAAAACTGGGAATATAGCAATAATTGCTAAAAACACAGATCCAGGTAACGTAATCTTAGATAAAATTTCATCTAATTTATCTCCTGTTTCTTTTCCGGGTCTAATACCAGGAATAAAACCACCGCTTCTTTTTAAATCATCGGCCATTTTATTTGTAGGTATAGAAATTGCTGTATAAAAATAACTGAAAATAATGATTAAAGAAGCAAATAGTAAATTATAACCTAATCCGTTAATATCAACAAAACTTTGAGCAATAGCTCCAACAGTTTCAGATGATGCACTTACTAATGCAGCAGGTACAAACATAATTGCTTGTGCAAATATGATTGGCATTACTCCAGATGAATTCAATTTTAATGGTACATATTGTCTTGCTCCTGCGATATCTTTAATATTACCGGCAACTGTTCTTCTTGCATATTGTACAGGAATTTTTCTAACAGCCGTAACTAATAAAATTGATAAGAGAATTACAACAAACCATATGATTACTTCTAATAATACCATAATGGCACCACCATTAGATTGTGTTACTCTTGAGGTAAATTCCTGAACAAACGCACTTGGAAAACGAGCAATAATACCCACCATAATTAATAAAGAAATACCATTTCCAATACCTTTATCAGTAATTTTTTCACCTAACCACATTGCAAATACAGTTCCTGTAGTTAACAATATCATTGATGAAAACCAAAATAATGGCCCAGATCCTAATAAAAAGGCACTCTGTGGGATTCCTAAACTTGGTAAACTAGCAATATACGCAGGTCCTTGAACCATCGTAATTGCAATTGTTAGCCAACGGGTAATTTGATTAATTTTTTTTCTACCGCTTTCTCCTTCCTTTTGTAATTTTTGCAAATAAGGAATTGCTATTCCCATTAATTGAACTACAATCGAAGCTGAAATATAAGGCATAATACCAAGTGCCATAAATGATGCACTTGCAAAGGCGCCTCCTGTAAACATATTTAAAATATCTAACAGACCACCGCCACTTGCTTTATTTGATAATTCTGATAATTGGGCAGGATCTATTCCTGGAAGTGGGATTTGCGCTGCAAATCTATACACTACCATAAAACCAATGGTAAGAAGAAGCTTATTTCTAAGCTCTTCTATTTTCCAAATATCTTGTATGGTTTTGATAAAATTTTTCATTCAGTTTTTGAGCTTATAGGGTTACTACTTCTCCACCAGCAGCTTCAATAGCAGCTTTAGCAGTTGCTGTGAATTTGTGGCCAGATACTTTTAGTTTAGCTTTTAACTCTCCTCTTCCTAAAATTTTAACTAAATCATTTTTCGTCGCTAAACGATATTCTAACATCGTTTCAAAATTTAGTTGATCGGTGATTACTCCATTATCTACTAATTCTTGAATCTTATCTAAATTGATACCTACATAATCCTTACGGTTAATGTTGGTAAAACCAAATTTAGGTACGCGTCTTTGAAGTGGCATTTGACCTCCTTCAAATCCTACTTTTCTAGAATAACCTGAACGAGCTTTTTGTCCTTTGTGTCCTTTAGTGGCAGTACCACCTTTACCAGACCCTTGACCTCTTCCAAGTCTTTTCTTTTCCTTTTTAACAGATCCCTCTGCTGGTTGTAAGTTACTTAAATTCATATCGAATATTTTTATATTTCCTTAACAGAAACTAAATGTTGAACCTTATTTACCATTCCGAGGATTGATGAAGTTGCTTCGTGCTCCACCGTTTGATCAATCTTACGTAAGCCCAACGCCTCTAAAGTCAATTTTTGTCTTTTTGGACAATTGATTTTACTCTTTACTTGTGTTACTTGTATTTTTGCCATCGTATAATTGATTTTATCCTTTAAAAACTTTTTCTAAAGAAATTCCTCTTTGTTGTGCAACTGAATGCGCACTTCTTAATTGTAATAAAGCATCAAAAGTTGCTTTTACCACGTTGTGTGCATTAGATGAACCTTGTGATTTTGATAATACGTCATGTACACCAACAGATTCTAATACGGCACGTACAGCACCACCAGCGATAACTCCAGTACCATGAGCTGCAGGTTTTAAAAACACTTTTGCTCCACCAAATTTACCTTTTTGTTCGTGAGGTATTGATTTATCAATAATCGGAATTCTTACTAAATTCTTTTTTGCATCTTCAATAGCTTTTGCAATTGCAGAAGCTACATCTTTAGATTTTCCATGTCCGTGACCAACAACATTGTTACCATCACCAACAACAACGATTGCAGAGAACCCGAAAGTTCTACCTCCTTTTGTTACTTTGGTAACTCTGTTTACAGCTACTAAATGGTCTTTAAGCTCTAATCCACTAGGCTTTACTCTTTCTACGTTTTTGTACTCTTGATACATAATTTCTTAAAATTTTAAACCAGCTTCTCTAGCAGCGTCTGCTAAAGCTTTAACTCTACCGTGATACAAATATCCATTTCTGTCAAAAGAACAATTTAAAACTCCAGCGTTAATTGCTTTCACAGCTACTGCTTTTCCAACAGCTACTGCTTGTTCTAATTTAGTTCCTTTTGCATCTATTTCTTTATCTCTTGATGATACTGATAAAATTGTTTTACCAGAATTGTCATCAATTAATTGAGCATAAATCTCTTTGTTACTTCTGAAAACTGATAGTCTTGGACTTTCAGCAGTTCCAAAAATAACTTTTCTGATTCTATGCTTAATTCGTTGTCTTCTTTCAAGCTTTGATAATGCCATAATACGATTAATTATGCAGATTTACCTGCTTTTCTTCTTAATACTTCTCCTACAAATTTAACTCCTTTTCCTTTATAAGGCTCTGGTGGGCGGAATCCTCTGATTTTTGCCGCAACCTGACCTAATAATTGCTTATCATATGAAGTTAATTTAACGATTGGATTCTTTCCTTTCTCACTTATCGTTTCTACAGTTACTTCTGTGGCAACCTCTAAAATAATATTGTGAGAAAAACCTAAAGCTAACTCAAGTCTTTGACCTTGATTACTTGCTCTGTAACCAACACCTACTAACTCTAAGTTAAGTGTAAATCCAGTTGACACTCCTTGAATCATGTTACTGATTAATGCTCTGTACAAACCGTGTTTTGCACGGTGATCTTTAGAATCAGACGGTCTTTCAACTGTGATGATTCCATCTTCCATATGAACCGTAACATCTTTTATTTCTTGAGATAATTCTCCCAATTTCCCTTTAACGGTAACTACGTTATCTTTAAGATCAACGGTTACGCCGTTTACAATGTTAATCGGGTTTTTTCCTATTCTTGACATCTTTACTAATTCTTATATTAATAAACGAAACATAAAACTTCACCACCTATATTCTCTTGACGAGCACGTTTGTTAGTCATTACCCCTTTTGAGGTAGAAACTATCGCAATTCCAAGTCCGTTTAAAACTCGTGGCATTTCTGTAGCACTTGCATATTTACGAAGACCAGGTGTACTGATTCTTTGTATGTTTTTAATTACAGGCTCTTTGGTCAATTTGTCATATTTCAGAGCTATTTTAATGGTACCTTGAACAGTATCTGCATTAAATTGATAGCTAAGAATATATCCTTGATCAAACAATATTTTAGTAATTTCTTTCTTCAAATTTGAAGAAGGAATCTCTACTACTCTATGTCCCGCACTTGCAGCGTTTCTTATTCTTGTTAAATAATCTGCTATTGGATCTGTATTCATATAGTTAATTTTGCGGTTTTGGTTTTTAACTTTTAGTTAAACCTGAAACCAATTTATAATTTACCAACTTGCTTTTCTAACTCCAGGTATTAAACCTTGGTTAGCCATTTCACGGAATGTTACACGAGAAATACCAAAGGTTCTCATATATCCTTTTGGTCTACCAGTTAATTTACAACGATTGTGCAAACGAACTGGAGACGCATTTTTAGGAATACTTTGTAAACCAGCGTAATCTCCTGCTTCTTTCAATTCTTTTCTCTTAGCTGCAAATTTTGCTACTAATTTTTGTCTTTTAGCCTCACGGGCTTTCATTGATTCTTTAGCCATTCCTTAATTCTTTTTAAATGGTAAACCTAATTCTCTTAAAAGTGATTTTGCTTCTGTATCTGTTTTAGCCGTTGTTACAAAAGTAATATCCATTCCTGAAATTTTGTTGATTTTGTCAATATCAATTTCCGGAAAAATAATTTGCTCTGTAACCCCAAGGTTATAATTACCTCTTCCGTCAAAACCAGTAGCACTTACACCATGAAAATCTCTTACTCGTGGAAGTGAAACAGTTACTAATCGATCTAAAAATTCGTACATTTTAGTGCCTCTTAAGGTAACTTTTGCACCAATTGGCATTCCTTTACGTAATTTAAAGTTTGCAACGTCTTTTTTAGAAATGGTAGATACTGCTTTTTGACCTGTAATTTTTGTTAGTTCTTCCACAGCGTGGTCAACTAACTTTTTATCGGCAACTGCAGCACCAACTCCTTTGCTAACCACAATTTTTTGAAGTTTTGGTAACATCATAATGTTTTTGTATCCAAATTCTTCTTTAAGAGCTGGAATAATTCTGCTCTTGTATTCTTGCTTAAGTCTAGGTATATAACTCATCTCTATATTGCTTTATCTGATTTTTTAGAAAATCTAACCTTTTTTCCGTCTTCTTTACGATAACCTACTCTGGTTGTTTTTCCATCTTCCACTAACATTAAATTAGAAATGTGTAGCGCTGCTTCTTTTTTAACAATTCCACCTTGCGGACTTTGTGCGCTTGGTTTTGTATGTTTAGAAATCATGTTAACTCCTTCTACAATAGCTTTATTAGTTTCAATAAGTACTTTAATTACTTTACCTTCTTCACCACGGTGATCTCCGGCTATTACTCTAACTTTATCTCCTGTTTTGATCTTTAATTTTATCATCTTTTCAAATTTTTATTAAAGCACTTCAGGTGCTAATGATACAATTTTCATGAATTGTTTTTCACGAAGTTCTCTTGCTACAGGTCCGAATACACGGGTTCCTCTCATTTCTTCCGCTGCGTTTAATAAAACACATGCGTTATCATCGAATCTAATATAAGATCCGTCTTTTCTTCTTACTTCTTTTTTAGTACGAACAACAACTGCTCTGGATACTTGACCTTTTTTAACTGTTCCGTTAGGTGTAGATTCTTTTATTGAAACTACAATTTTATCTCCTACCGAAGCGTAACGTCTTTTTGTTCCACCTAAAACGCGAATTACTAAAACCTCTTTGGCTCCAGTGTTATCAGCTACTCTTAATCTTGATTCAGTTTGTAACATAATTATTTAGCTCTTTCTAGGATTTCAACTAATCTCCAACATTTAGTCTTACTTAAAGGACGAGTTTCCATTATTTTTACGGTATCACCGATATTGCAATCATTTTTTTCATCGTGTGCAACATATTTCTTTGTTTTCAACACGTATTTACCGTACATAGGGTGTTTAGTTCTTGTAACTTCAGTAACAACAATAGATTTATCCATTTTGTTGCTGGCAACGATCCCTATTCTTTCTTTTCTAAGATTTCTATTTTCCATCTTCTATTGAAAACAATTAATGTATTTCTCTTTTTTTTAACTCTGTTGATAATCTAGCAACAGTTTTTCTAATGGTTCTTATCTGCATAGGTTTTTCCAATGGAGAAATGCTATGAACCATTTTAAGTTCAGCATAGTTCTTCTTGAATGCTTCAAGTTTCTCTTGCAAATCGGCTATTGATAATTCTTTAATTTCTGATTGTTTCATTTTGGTCTCAATTAAGCATTATCGTAATCTCTTGCAACAATAAATTTACATTTCACAGGAAGTTTTTGAGCAGCTAAGCGTAAAGCTTCTTTGGCAATATCATAAGATACACCACCTACTTCAAACATAATTCTTCCAGGTTTAATAACAGCAACGAAATATTCTGGAGCTCCTTTTCCTTTACCCATACGAACCTCAAGAGGTTTTTTGGTAATCGGTTTATCTGGAAATATTTTAATCCATAACTGTCCTTCTCTCTTCATATAACGAGTTGCAGCAATACGAGCGGCTTCAATTTGTCTTGATGTTAGAAAAGTTTGCTCTAAAGTTTTGATACCAAATGTTCCATTGGAAAGTTGGTGTCCTCTTTGAGAATTTCCTGACAAATTTCCTTTGCCTTTCTGTACTTTACGAAATTTAACTCTTTTAGGTTGTAACATAACCGTTTAAATTTTTTAAATTATTTTTTACGACGTGGTTTATTGGAAGCTGGAGCTTTACCAGTACTGGTTTGCTTTTTAGCTAAACCAACTAAGGGTGATAATTCTCTTTTTCCGTAAACTTCGCCTTTCATAATCCACACTTTTATACCTAATCTTCCATAGGTTGTGTGTGCTTCAGCTAGTGCATAATCAATATCTGCTCTAAAAGTAGAAAGAGGAATTCTTCCTTCTTTAAAGTGTTCAGCGCGCGCCATTTCCGCACCGTTTAAACGTCCTGAAATCTGAACTTTAATTCCTTCTGCATTCATTCTCATTGCAGCTGCTATTGCCATTTTAATTGCTCTTCTGTATGAAATTCGGCTTTCAATTTGACGAGCAATACTTTGAGCAACAATTACCGCATCTACTTCTGGGCGTTTGATTTCAAAAATATTGATTTGTACCTCTTTACCTGTAATTTTCTTAAGCTCTTCTTTCAACTTATCTACCTCTTGTCCGCCTTTCCCAATAATAATACCAGGTCTTGCAGTAGTGATAGTAACGGTTATAAGTTTAAGCGTACGCTCAATAATAATTCTAGATATGCTTGCTTTTGCCAGACGAGCACCTACGTACTCTCTGATTTTGTAATCTTCAGCAATTTTGTCGCCATAGTCATTTCCTCCATACCAGTTAGATTCCCATCCTCTGATAATTCCTAAACGATTTCCTATTGGATTTGTCTTTTGTCCCATGCTATACGATTAATTACTGATTAAATTATTTGATGACCCTAACACTATAGTAACGTGATTTGAACGTTTTCTAATTCTATGTGCGCGACCTTGCGGTGCTGGTCTTAATCTTTTTAACATTCCTGCGCCATCAACTGTGATTTCTTTTACAAGTAAACCAGCCTCTTCAATATTGGCATCAGCATTTTTGGCTTGCCAGTTAGCAATTGCAGAAAGCAATAACTTTTCTAGATTTACAGATGATGCTTTAGGGTTGAATTTTAATATATTTAGGGCTCTTTCTACTTGAACACCTCTAATTAAATCAGCCACTAAACGCATTTTTCTTGGTGATGTAGGACATCCATTAAGCTTTGCAAAAGCTACGTGCTTTTTAGCTTCTTTTCTTTCGTCTGCTTTGATTTTTTTTCTAGCTCCCATAATTCCTACTATTTTTTACCTTTATTTTTTGCACCAGCATGTCCTCTAAATTGACGTGTTGGCGAAAATTCACCTAGTTTATGTCCTACCATATTTTCAGTAACATATACCGGAATAAATTGTCTTCCATTATGTACTGCTATAGTTTGTCCAACGAAATCAGGAATAATCATAGATGCTCTAGACCATGTTTTAATCACTGTCTTTTTTCCTGAATCTGTATTTTCTTGAACTTTTTTTTCTAATTTACGAAAAACGTAAGGTCCTTTTTTTAATGAACGTGCCATATCTTACTTATTTTTTTCTACGTTCTAAAATATGTTTATTACTTGCCTTAGTTCTAGAACGAGTCTTATATCCTTTTGCTGGAATTAAGTTTCTAGATCTTGGATGACCTCCTGATGATTTACCTTCACCACCACCCATTGGGTGATCTACAGGGTTCATTACTACTGGTCTTGTACGTGGTCTTCTTCCTAACCATCTACTTCTACCCGCTTTACCAGAAACTGTAAGTTGGTGATCTGAATTAGATACCACACCAATAGTTGCCATACAAGTATTTAAAATCATTCTCGTTTCACCTGATGGTAATTTTACTGTAACGTATTTACCTTCTCTTGCCATTAATTGTGCAAATGAACCAGCACTACGAGCCATAACAGCTCCTTGACCTGGTCTTAATTCGATACAAGAAATAGTAGTACCAAGTGGAATATCACTTAAGAACATAGTGTTTCCGATCTCTGGAGAAATTCCTTTTCCGGAAAGCAATGTTTGACCTACTTCAATACCGTTTTGGGCAATGATGTAAGTTTTAACTCCATCAGCATAATACAATAATGCAATAAATGCAGTACGGTTTGGATCATACTCAATAGATTTAACTGTTGCAGGGATATTGTATTTATCTCTTTTAAAATCGATAATACGATAATTTTTCTTGTGACCACCACCTGTGTAGCGCATCGTCATTTTACCCTTATTGTCTCGACCTCCAGATCTTTTATTCGGAACAAGTAAACTTTTTTCCGGCTTATCAGTAGTAATAGTGTCGAAGCCATTTACTACTTTAAAACGCTGACCTGGTGTTATTGGTTTTAATTTTCTAACTGACATTTTTTATCGTTTCTTATTAAATATTGCTGTAAAAGTCAATATTTTGACCTTCTGCTAGTTCAACAATGGCTTTCTTATAAGCACCAATTTTACCTTCTACTACTCCTTTTTTGGTATGTTTAGCTTTTCTAATCATAGGATAGTTCATGGTTCTTACTTTCTCTACAGATACGCCATAAGTTTGCTCTACAGCATTCTTAATTTCGATCTTGTTAGAGTTTTTATCAACAACGAAAGCATAGCGGTTAAATGACTCACTATGGCTTGTTGCTTTTTCTGTTATAATAGGTTTAACTAAAATACTCATCTTTCGACCTATTTATTTAAATTTAATTCAATTCCTTCTAAAGAACTCTCTACGATTAAAATTTTTCTAGCATTCATAACGCTATATGTATTTAATCCTGAGGTAGTTACAGTCTTAACGCCTTCTAAATTTCGTGATGACAAATATACATTATTATTTGAATCACCCAACACGAATAGGGACTTTTTATTTTCTATCCCAAAAGCTTTCAGAATGTTAACAAAACTCTTCGTTTTTGGAGCTTCAAAATTGAAGTCTTCTAATACTAAAATATTATCTTGTTTTGCTTGTAAACTTAAAGCTGATTTACGTGCTAATCTCTTAAGATTTTTGTTTAATTTGAAAGAATAATCTTTTGGTCTTGGACCGAAAACTCTTCCTCCTCCTCTAAATACCGGAGATTTTATACTACCTGCACGAGCTGTACCTGTTCCTTTTTGTTTTTTAATTTTACGAGTACTACCAGCAATTTCTGCTCTTTCTTTCGATTTATGAGTACCTTGTCTTCTGTTGGCCAAATGTTGTTTAACATCTAAATAAACGGCGTGTTTATTTGGCTCAATTGCGAATACATCGTCAGACAATTCAATTTGTCTTCCTGTTTCTTTTCCTGTTATGTCGTAAACTGATACTTTCATTATTTCTGAAGAATTACGTAAGAATTTTTATGACCAGGAACACATCCCTTAACTACTAGTAGGTTTTTATCAGCAACAACTTTTAAAACTCTTAGATTTTGTACTGTTACTCTTTCTCCACCCATTCTTCCAGCCATACGCATTCCTTTGAATACTCTTGATGGATAAGATGAAGCACCAACAGAACCTGGAGCTCTTAATCTGTTATGTTGTCCATGAGTTGCTTGTCCAACACCGGCAAAACCGTGTCTTTTAACAACTCCTTGAAAACCTTTTCCTTTTGAAGTTCCGATGATATCTATGAACTCACCTTCTTCAAATAAATCTACTAAAATGGTATCTCCAAGATTATACTCTTTTTCAAACCATTTAAATTCAACTAGTTTCTTTTTTCCAGTAGTGCCAGCTTTTTTAAAGTGACCTTGCAACGCCTTTGTAGTGCGAGCTTCTACTTTGTCATCGAAACCAAGTTGTAACGCTTTATACCCGTCTACCTCTTCGGTTCTGACTTGGGTAACCACACAGGGACCAGCTTCTATAACGGTACATGGAATATTCTTTCCATTCTCGTCAAAAATACTAGTCATGCCTATTTTTCTTCCTATTAACCCAGACATTCTTTATTTATTAATTATTAATACTCTTTATTTATTTTGATTAAAACCTCTTAAAAAAGATTTTATCACACTTTAATTTCTACTTCAACACCACTTGGAAGTTCTAATTTCATTAAAGCATCAATAGTTTTTGATGATGAACTATAAATGTCTAATAAACGTTTGTAAGAACTCAATTGGAATTGCTCTCTCGATTTTTTATTTACGTGAGGAGAACGTAATACAGTAAAGATTTTTTTATGAGTTGGAAGTGGAATGGGTCCATTTACAACAGCTCCGGTACTTTTTACTGTTTTAACGATCTTTTCGGCAGATTTATCTACCAACATATGATCGTATGATTTTAGTTTTATTCTAATTCTTTGACTCATCTTATTATTATTATGAGATTAACCTTTAGCTTTTGTGATTACCGCTTCAGCAATATTACTTGGTGCTTCAGCATAGTGTAAAAATTCCATAGACGATGTAGCTCTACCAGAAGATAAGGTTCTTAAAGTAGTTACATAACCAAACATTTCTGCAAGAGGTACTTGAGCTTTAATTACTTTAGCTCCTGCTCTATCATCCATATTAGTAACCTGACCTCTACGTCTGTTTAAGTCGCCTACAACATCACCCATATTTATCTCTGGTGTTACAACTTCCAATTTCATGATTGGCTCTAATAATACAGCACCTGCGGCTTTAGAAGCAGATTTGTAACCAATTTTAGCCGCTAATTCAAAAGAAAGTGCATCAGAATCCACTGGGTGGAATGATCCGTCTTTTAACGTTACTTTCATACTGTCCATAGTAAATCCGGCTAAAGGACCAT
>JAMPYA010000212.1 GCA_023700885.1 Flavobacteriaceae bacterium | reverse complement strand
TAGGAATTGGTGACTATGAATATGCGTTAGACAACGATTTTGGACCCTACCAAGATGAACCTTATTTTGAACAAGTTGAAGCCGGAGTCCGAACTTTATTTATTAGAGATAAAAACAATTGCGGAATTGCTTCTCTTGAAATTCCTATTATAGGCAATCCCGGATTTTTAACTCCCAATGGCGATGGTTATAACGATACTTGGCAAATCCAAGGAATCAGACTGTATCCTAAATCTGTAATTTATATTTTTGATCGATTTGGCAAAGTGATTGCAACTATAAGTCCGACTGCTATTGGGTGGGATGGAACTTATAAAGGAAAACAAGTTGACTCTGGTGAATACTGGTTCTCTGCCCAATTGGATAATGGAAGAATTATTAAAGGACATTTTAGTTTAATTAGACGATAGTTTGCTTTCTTATTTTTCTTTAAAAAGTATCCTTACCTTTGCCAAATGCAATTTAAATTAGTATCCGATTTTAAACCTACAGGTGACCAACCTCAAGCAATTAAACAACTTGAAGAAGGGATTATTCGTGGCGATAAGTATCAAACTTTGTTAGGCGTAACGGGTTCTGGAAAAACTTTTACAGTTGCCAATATTATTGAACTTACCCAGAAACCAACTTTGGTTTTAGCACACAACAAAACCTTAGCTGCTCAACTTTACGCTGAGTTTAAGCAGTTTTTTCCTGATAATGCCGTTGAATATTTTGTTTCTTATTATGATTATTATCAACCAGAAGCCTATTTGCCGGTAACTAATACCTATATAGAAAAAGATTTATCTATCAATGATGAAATTGAAAAATTGCGATTAAGAACAACTTCATCATTGCTTTCCGGAAGACGTGATGTTATAGTAGTTTCTTCTGTTTCTTGTTTATACGGAATCGGAAATCCGGTTGAATTCAAGAAAAACGTCATCAATATTAAAGTCGGGCAAGCAATTTCTCGTACTCAATTTTTGTATCAACTCACCACCAGTTTATATGCTAGAACAGATACCGAAATTAAAAGTGGCACTTTTAAAGTAAAAGGTGATACTATCACTATTTTTCCGTCTTATGGAGATGTTTCCTATAGAATTCACTTTTTTGGCGATGAAATTGAAGAAATAGAAAACTTTGATATGCTCAACAATTCGAGTATAGAAAAGTATGAAAATCTTACTATTTATCCAGCTAATATATTTGTTACATCACCCGATGTGCTGCAAAATGCGATACATGCCATTCAAGAAGATATGGTTAAGCAAGTAGATTATTTTAAAGAAATTGGCAAACATTTAGAAGCCAAACGCTTAGAAGAACGCACCGAATTTGACTTGGAAATGATACGTGAATTAGGTTATTGTTCCGGAATCGAAAACTATTCGCGGTATTTAGACGGTCGTAAAGCAGGAACGCGGCCTTTTTGTTTAATCGATTATTTTCCGGATGATTATTTAATGGTGATTGATGAAAGTCATGTTACTATACCTCAAACACATGCCATGTATGGTGGCGATCGCTCTCGAAAAGAAAATTTAGTAGAATATGGTTTCCGATTACCTGCTGCCATGGATAACCGTCCGTTAAAGTTTGATGAATTTGAAAACATTCAAAATCAGGTTATTTATGTAAGTGCTACTCCGGCAGATTATGAACTTCAAAAATGTGAAGGTGTTGTAGTAGATCAAGTAATTCGCCCAACAGGATTATTGGATCCGGTTATAGAAATAAAACCAAGCTTAAATCAGATTGATGATTTAATTGAAGAAATTCAACTAAGAGTTGAAAAAGATGAACGCATTTTGGTCACTACTTTAACCAAAAGAATGGCCGAAGAACTGACAAAATATTTGTCTAGAATTCATATTAGATGTCGTTATATTCATTCGGATGTGGATACCATTGAACGCGTTGAAATTATGCAAAACCTGCGTAAAGGTTTATTTGATGTTTTAATCGGAGTTAATCTTTTAAGAGAAGGATTAGATTTGCCAGAAGTTTCATTAGTTGCAATATTAGACGCTGATAAAGAAGGATTTTTACGATCGCATCGGTCGTTAACGCAAACTATTGGTAGAGCCGCACGTCACCTGAACGGAAAAGCAATTATGTATGCCGATAAAATTACAAGAAGCATGCAATTAACCATTGATGAAACCAATAGACGTCGTGAAAAACAAATTGCCTACAATACTGCAAACAACATCACTCCTACTCAGATTATTAAAAATATTGAAAATAGCTTAGTCAAAGCAAAAACGGAATATAGCATCGGACATCAATTAAAATCTGTTGCTGAAGAAGATATGGATTATTGGAGTACAACAGATTTTGAAAAGAAAATCAGAGAAACCCGTAAATTAATGGAAAACGCTTCCAAAGCCCTTGATTTTGTTGCAGCAGCGCAATACCGTGATCAAATAAAAATATTACAACAAAAGTTATAGTGTTTGTAAAGTAATAAAGTTCTTAAAGTTTAAATGTTAAAAGTTAAACCCTGATATTTAAAACTTACACACTTTATGAGATAGTGTCCATTAAACATTAAACATTAAACTCTGCTACCGCACGAATCCTTTCGTGTGGTTACCTAATTTTAAAGTTCTGAAAAACACAAACATTATTAAGCAATCCTTTTTCTCCAGCATAATCTGATGCGCTACTATATTTATAATCTTCTGGTCTAAATACAATTCCTTCTTCAACAGGATTATTATGTATGTAATCTATTTTTTGTTGAATTACTTCATTGCTCCACAATTCAACCGGATTATTATCATGACGCCAAAATTGATTATTTGTTGTATTGGAATTCTTTTCAGCTTCTTTTTTAAAATAATCTAACCAAAACTCTTTTCTGCTTTCTTTTAGGTTTTCTTGTATGGCTTTAATAACAGTTCTACTAGTAAATCTTTTAAAATCTCCTAATAAAAGTTCTGGTTTTTGATTTTTTATACTTCTAAAAATCAAATGTATATGACTCGACATAATACACCAAGCATGAATTTCCATTCCTTTGTTTTTTTGACAAAACGCTAGACTTTCTACTATCAAATCTTTATATTCATTTCTTGAAAATACATCTAACCATCCTACCACAGCAAAGCTTACAAAATAAACTCCTGCTGGATTATGAAATTTATAATTTCTACTCATGTATAATTTAGATTAAAACTTTCACTAAATATATAAATATTAGTAAACAAATTACCACACGAAAAGATTCGTGCAGTAGCGGTGGTAGCAGTACAATTACCAAACGTAAGGATTCGCGCGGTAGCAGTGGTAGCAGTACATAATTTAGATTAAAACTTTCCCTAAATATATAAATATTAGTAAACAATTACCACCCGAAAGGATTCGTGCGGTAGC
>JAMPYA010000033.1 GCA_023700885.1 Flavobacteriaceae bacterium | reverse complement strand
TAGGAGATAGGAGTAGTTAAAATAGTACTTCCAATCGATAATATTCCGAAAAACAATAAAGAAATCAGAATTTCATTGGTGGTAATATTTCTTGAAATTCTATCTACAAATGCAAATCCGTCAAACCCTAAAAACACTAAAATTGTTACAAAGGAAATTATTGAAATCAAAAGAGAAAAATGATAGGTTTCCTTTTTATAATTTTGAGATTTTAAATATTGCTCTTCATTATAAACATCTTTAAGTTCATTCGGAATTTCATCACCAAAATGTTGATAATTCAAATAATCTAACCATTTATCGAAAACAAAATTTAAAATTAGTATTCCGATAATTCCGTAAAACACAATAGTTGCTGTCATTTACAAATTTGAGGTTAAAACACGCCTAGACGTTTTATAATATTTTTTCCAATAAGTGCTGTCAATTGATGACTTGGTTACTCCTAATTTTGTAGAACTATGCATAAATACACCATTACCTAAATAGATACCTACATGACTATACCCTGGAGGTTTAAAAATAACTAAATCGCCTATTTGTAGTTGTTCTTTCGGAATTTCTTTTCCAATATTAACCATTTCACTAGATGAACGTGGCAGTTTAATTTCGAATAGATTTTGAAAAACAGTACCTACAAATCCAGAACAATCAAAACCTTTTTCACTTCTTCCTGCATAACGATATTTAACATGGTCATACTTTTCAAATTGTTTTTCTAATATTTCTTGATAAGAAATTAACTTTAAAGAGTCTAATTTAAATTCAACTAAAGTATCAGAAACTACTTTATAAGACAATGATTTAGCCGATGTAACCGTAAAAGCTAAACATAAAACAATAAGTATATAGTATCTTTTCAAACCTTATTTAAAATTTCGTTGTCTTTTTGCTTCAAAAATAAGAATTGCTGCTGAAACTGACACATTCATTGAGTCAATTTTTCCACTCATTGGGATAATTATATTTTGATGAGCACTTTTTAACCACTCATCACTCAAACCAGTTGCTTCTGTTCCAACAACAATTGCACATGATTTTGTATAATCTACGGTGTGATATGGAATGGCTGCTTTTAATTCAGCGCAATAAATATTGATTTCATGTTGTTTTAAATATTCGATTATTTCAGCTGTTGTGCCAAATGCAATTTGATTGGTAAAAACACCACCGACGCTAGAACGAATAATATTTGGATTGTATAAATCTGTTTTTGGATTTGCTATAATGACTGCATCTAAATTAGCAGCATCTGCAGTTCTTAAAATAGCTCCTATATTTCCAGGTTTTTCAGGAGCTTCAGCGATTAAAATCAACGGATTTTTAGCGTTAAATTTCAAATCTGTTAACTGATGATTTTTAATAAAAGCAACAGCCAAAACGCCTTCTGTTGTACTTCTATACGCAAGTTTTTGATACACATCTAATGATATTTCTATCAAATCTATATTATTTTCATTGATATTAAAAAGTTGTTCAAACTCAGTTTGAGAAATAATCTGTGGGCAATACAACATTGATTTTAATTGATAATTGCCTTTAATAGCTAACTGAATTTCTTTAATACCTTCAATAATAAATAAACCTTCTTTTTTTCGCAAACTTGATTTCTCTTGAAGCTTAAGAAGATCTTTTATTATTTGATTTTGAACACTTGTAATTTGTTTCATCTTTTAATATAAAATGCAAAAATAAAAAAAGCAGTCGGATGACTGCTCTTAAATTTTTGTTAATCTATTGATTTTTATATTTTTCTGTATATCGCTTAAATAATTTAGTTTGATGCGTTTCTAAACTAATTTTTCTTCCTTGAATAAAAGCATGAACTAATTTATTTGTTCTCATATCTAAGGCATCACCTTCTGAAATAAATAAAGTAGCATCTTTTCCTTCTTCTAAAGATCCGCAAATGTTGTCAATTCCTAAAATTTTTGCTGTATTTAAAGTAATTAAACTTAACGCTTGTTCTTTGTTTAAACCATACGCAGCAGTTGTTCCTGCATAAAAGGGAAGATTTCTTGTATTCATTCTTTCCATATCACCACTGTTTTCTAATCCGACTAAAACTCCTTTATCGGTTAATAATTTTGCTAATTTATAGGGTAAATCAACATCATCATTTGCCATTAAAGGTAAATCATGCACTCTTCGCAATAAAACAGGAATATTATTTTCTCTTAACAAATCGGTTACTTTATATGCTTCATAACCTTCAACTATAACCATTTTTGAAACTCCCTGATATTTGGCAAATTGAACGGCATCTATGATAGATTTTTCTTCATTTGTGTGAATGTACAATATTTTTTTACCATCAAATAAACCATTCATTGCTTCAAAAACTACATTTTTTTCTGACTGTTTTCCTTTTAAATACGTTTTAGAATTATTGAAAAAAGTAATTAATTCGTCTGTTTGTTTACTATAATCTTTATTAGGTTCTAAAGTTCTGTTTTCACTTCTAAAACCCGCTCTTCTAAAAGTTGAAGGCCAATTAATATGAATACCATCATCCTCTTTTATAACAGCATCTTTCCAATTCCAAGCATCTAACTGAACAATTGATGAAGTACCAGAAATTCTCCCGCCACGAGGTGTTATTTGTGCAATTAAAATGCCATTAGGCCGCACGCTTTCTACCACTTGTGATTCAGCATTATAAGCAATTAGACTTCTGATATGTGGATTATATTCTCCTATTTCATTCATATCATCTGAAGCATTAACTGCATCAATTTCAACTAAACCTAAAGTGGAGTTTGGAGATATAAAACTTGGATAAACATGTTTCCCACTGGCTTTAATAATGGTATCATAGGCATCAGCAGCTAATCTGATTACTCTTGCATCAGCAACTAAATTAATTTTTCCGTTTTTAAATCCGATAGCGCTGTTTTCAATTACCTGACCATTGCCAATATGTGCAACTGCATTCAAAATTAGTACTGACTTTGTTTGTTTTAAAGCAGGAGTTTGCTGTGCAATAACTGATGTTGAAACAATTATTAAGACTGCTAATATTTTAATTTTTAGATAGGTGTTCATAATTATTAATGATTATGTTCTGAATTTATAGATTCTTCTAAAGTATCACAATGATATTGAGTTGGTTGCTTTCTTTGAGGAATCTGAGTATTATTTCCTTTATTTTTTTCTTGTAACATTAAATTAATTAACTCATTACGCTCAGCAAAATTTTGTTGACGAAGTTTTTCATCTTTTTCAACATCATAATATAGGGTTCCATCGACAATTGTTTTTAATGGTTTTGCATAAATAGAAAGAGGATGTTCATTCCACAAAACAACATCAGCATCTTTACCTACTTTTAAACTTCCCACTTTATCGTCAATTTTTAATAAGATAGCCGGATTAAGTGTGACAAATTTTAAGGCATCTTCTTCAGATACGCCACCGTATTTTACCGCTTTTGCAGCTTCCTGATTTAACCTTCTAGACATTTCTGCATCATCAGAATTAAAAGCAACCATTACACCTTGTTCATGCATAATTGCACCATTATACGGAATTGCATCTTTTACTTCATATTTATATGCCCACCAGTCTGAAAAGGTTGATCCTCCAACACCGTGAGATTTCATCATATCAGCCACTTTATAACCTTCCAATATATGCGTAAAAGTTCTCACATTAAATCCGAATTTTTCGGTCAAATTCATCAACATAGAAATTTCAGATTGAACATAGGAATGGCAAGTTATAAATCGCTCTTTATTTAAAATTTCTGCTATGGTATTTAATTCAATATCGTAGCGCGGAGCTTTTGTTTTTGCTTTTTCTTTTGGTGATAATTGATTGTATTTTTTCCAAACTAAATCATATTCTTTTGCACGCTGAAAATAATCATTATAAACCTGCTCAACTCCCATTCTTGATTGCGGAAAACGAGTTGGGTTAGCAGCTCTAAAATTAGATTGCTTTACATTTTCTCCTAAGGCAAATTTGATAAATTTAGGTTGATTTGGATACAATAACTCATCAGGAGCAACTCCCCATTTCAATTTCAAAATAGCAGATTGCCCTCCAATAGGATTTGCAGAACCATGCAAAATTTGTGAAATGGTAACTCCACCTGCTAAATTTCTATAAATATTAATATCTTCAGAATTAATTACATCTTGTAAAGAAACTTCAGAACTAGCATTATGTCCACCTTCATTAATTCCTCCTGAAGCTCCTATATGCGAGTGTTCATCAATAATTCCTGGAGTTACGTGTTTTCCTGTTCCATCAATTACTTTAGCTGTTGCATCAGTTAAATTATTTCCAATTTGAGCAATTTTGCCCTTTTTTAGTAAAATATCAACATTTTTTAAAATACCTTCTTTTTCATTAGTCCAAAGGGTAGTGTTTTTAATTAACAAAGTTTCTTGTATTGGTTTTTCTATGGATCCGAAAGCGGTATTTGGATGAGTTATTGGAAATAATTTTGGTACAGATATTTCAACTTTTTTTTCTGATTTTTCTTTAAAATCATCTGTTTTGTTTGCGCTCCACGCTACTTTATTTCCGTTTGACAAAATAGCTTCTCCATTTAAATTACTAACATCAGAAACTAAACCAGTAATTCTTGAAAAAGTGGTTTGGTCTTTTTCTTTGTTCGTTATTAATATTGAAATCCAACCATCTTTATAACTTAAATTAGAAGTAAATTTGATAGAATCTTTTGTAATATCAGATTTTAACTTAGTAAGTTCACCATCAATTTTAAGTTTATATTCTTCATTATTTAAGGTTAGGAGGTAAGCGCCGCGAATATCTTTAACGGTAAAATCATTTACCACATATTTTTTACCTTGAACCCAGTTTTCATAAAGAGTAGATTTTTCTTCAAAAATATCCCCAGAAGTAATAATAAAATTAGCCAAATAACCTTGTTTTAAAGATCCTATTTCATGCTGTTTTCCTAATAAATTAGCCGGAATTGTGGTTAAAGATTCTAAAGCTTTCGTTTTGTCAAATCCATGATTTATGGCTTTAATTAAATTAGATTTTAGCGATTTTAAAGATTTTAATCCGTCTGTAGTAATAGCAAAATTGATATTATTGTCTGATAAAATTTTTAGATTGAATGGTTCTTGACTCCAATTTCTTAAATCGCTTAATTCCAATTGATTTGTTAAAAATGGATCTGCAACATCATAAGCATCTGAAAAATTAACTGGAATAATAAATGAAGCTTTTGTATTTTTAATCTCTTGAATACTTTCAAACTCATTTCCAGATCCTTTTAAAATATAGTTTAATCCAAATTCATTGGCAATTTTATCGGCTCTTAAACTATTAAATTTATCGCCTGCATCAAATATTTGAACTAAATTTTGATTAGCTAACAGCGCTTCTAAGGCAATATCTTTTACACTTGCATTGCCATTTTTATACCAATTGGCATCATGGTAAAACTGTTTTAATAAAGCAATCATTCCCATTAATGAAGATGGATAAGATTGTTGTGAGTTTGTACTCCTCGTAAATCCGAAATGTTGTGATATTTTAGAAGATAAAAATCTTGTATTGTTATTGTCAAAATTGTTAAGAGCAACCAATAAACCTGTTCCACGAGCCACTCCATCTTGTAAATGAGTACCAACCACCCCAAATCCGGCTTGTAAATATTCTTCTGCTTTCTTTTCATCATATATAAATGTTTCAAAAGCATTGAACTCTGGTTTTACATGTTCATTCCAATAGTAACCTTCTTTTTTAGATTCGTACTGCGCAGAGGTAAAGAAATTACGTTGTGCTCTTTGTTTTTCTATACCAAAATCGGTATACATATCTATAAAAGACGGATAAATATATTTTCCTTTTAAATCAACAATATTGGTGTTGTTTGGAATTTTAACTTGGCTTCCCACAGCCATTATTTTTTTGTTTTGAATTAATAAAGTCCCATTCTCTATTATTTCAGTAGGTGTGATAAATATTTTTGCATTGATAAATGCTGTGTAATTTTGATTGACTTGATGTACACCATCATTCTTAGGAAAATACTCTTGGGCAAGTATCATCTCAGAAAAAAAGGATACCAATAGTAATAACATTATTTTTTTCATAAGTAACTATAATTTAAAGCGAATAAATATAAGATAAGGAGATTATAAATTGGGTAAAAGTAATTTTTTTAACATTTTATTTAGATTTTTTTTGATAATTAATCATCAAACCAACGACTCTTTTATAACTTTTAATACCTTCTTTTTGTGCATTAGATTTTAAAAATAGGTCGTAAAATATTTTAAAAAATGGTTCCATTGCATTTTGATATTTTTCCCAAAATACTTGAGATTCTTCCATATTCAGAATAATTCCGTGGTTTATAGTTAATAAATATTTGTAATAAAGATTTTCATCAGCAATATATAATTCATTTAATATATATCTAAGCGCCATATATTTTCCTGCGTATTGAAAATATAAATTATCGTGATTTATGGCTACTAAATAAGATAACATATTAGCTTCATATTCAGCTCCAAATCCAACCTGATGACCCAATTCATGACAACTTGTAGCAATGAGTGAAACTAAAGGAATATTGCTATTAACTTGTGATTCATTAGTAAACGGATTTAAATAACCTGCAAAACCCATATAACTTAACGGAGTACTATAAAGTGAATTTTTTACTTTTAAATTAGGAGTTTTTAAAAAAGGGTATTTAGAATTTAATTTTAAATAAGCATCAACACTTAACTTATATATGGAATCATTTTCAAAGGGAACGTCAACTTTTAAAGAATCATTTTGAGTAATCTTTAAATGAATTTCATTGATTTCTGATATCAGCTTTGAAGCAAATATTTCTAAATCTTCAGTTGTAAATGAAGTTTTATTAATTTCTAAATGTTGCGCTAAAGGTTTACGATAATAGTTAAATCCCCATAAAAAATTAAACAACAACAATATAATGGATAAAAAAGCCAAAAACTTAATATAAGTTTCTAGCTTAAAAAACTTTTTATTCTTAAAAACTTTATAAATATTTATAATGATATAAATTGCTAGTAATGTGTATAATATATCACCAATCGAAAATTTAAAAAAGTTAAAAGTAAATCTAAAAATATTTGAAATAAAAGGATAAAAAAAAGTAGCATAATATTTTTCTACGAACTCTACATGATTAGAAATCCATTTTAAAAAAATTATTTGCAAAAGCAATAAAAATGCAAAAAATAGATAGCGTTTTTGTTTTTTCATAATATTTATAAAATTACAGTTCTTATTTTAATCAACTAAAGAAGTTATTAACAAAACAGACTTTTTTTTAACAATGTGTTTATAAAAAAATAAACAATATATAGTAATTTTTCATTCATAATTCTCTACTTTCGTTTTATGGAAAATATAAAATCACAACCCGCTAAGAGCTTAAAGACCAGTAAAATAATTAATCTGGAAAAAGGAAAAATTCCGCCACAAGCAGTAGATCTTGAAGAAGCTGTTTTAGGTGCCATGATGATTGACAAAAAAGGGGTTGTAGAAGTAATAGATTTATTACATCCAGAAGCATTTTATAAAGAGGCACATCAAGATATTTTTTCTGCAATTATCACTTTGTTTCATAACTCTAAGCCAACAGATTTACTAACAGTATCTAATCAATTAAGAAATGATGGTAAGCTAGATAAAGTAGGTGGTGATTATTTTTTGGTTTCATTAACTCAAAAAGTTTCCTCATCGGCCCATATAGAATATCATTCAAGAATTATACTTCAAAAATTTATTCAGCGTAAATTAATTTCAATTTCTAGTGATTTAATTGAAGATGCTTATGATGAAACTATTGATGTTTTTGATTTGTTAGACGATGCTGAAAGTAAATTATTTGAAGTAACCCAAGGTAATTTTAAAAAAACAGCAGAAACGGCTGAATCTTTGGTAAATCAGGCCTTAAAAAAAATACAGGATATTTCAAATACTGAAGGACTTAGTGGGGTTCCGTCTGGATTTACCCAAATTGATAAATTAACTGCTGGTTGGCAACCACAAGATTTAATAATTATAGCTGCTCGTCCTGCAATGGGAAAAACAGCTTTTGTTATATCGATGGCTAAAAATATTGCCATTACAAAAAATATTCCTGTTGCCGTTTTTTCGTTAGAGATGTCTTCAGTCCAGTTAATTACCCGTATGATATCAAGTGAAACAAATTTAGAATCGAGTAAATTAAGAAAAGGAAATTTAGAAAAATTTGAATGGGAATTACTTCAGGTTAAAGTAGAAAACTTATCAAAAGCACCTATTTTTATAGATGATCAGCCCGCTTTATCAGTTTTTGATTTACGAGCAAAAGCACGTCGTTTAGTGGCACAACATAAAATTCAGCTTATTATTATTGATTATCTTCAATTAATGACAACAGGTTCATCAAAAAGTGTTGGTAATCGAGAACAAGAAATTTCAACTATTTCAAGAAACTTAAAAGCCTTGGCTAAAGAATTGAATATTCCAATTATTGCCCTATCTCAATTATCGCGTCAAGTTGAAGCAAGAGCAGGACATAAAAGACCGATGCTTTCTGATTTGCGTGAATCTGGTGCTATTGAACAAGATGCAGACATTGTTTCATTTTTGTACAGACCTGAATACTATAAGTTTGACACTTGGGATGATGAAGAGCAAACACCTTGTCAAGGTCAAGCTGAATTTATAGTAGCAAAACATAGAAATGGTGGAATTGAAAATATCCGACTAAAATTTATTGATAAACTTGCTCATTTCTCTGACTTAGATGAAGGTTTTGTGACCGTATTCCATTCTAAAATGAATTCAGAATCTGATAATGTTTCATCACACAGAACTGCAAATCTTGGAGAAGCTTTTGAAGGTATAGATGATAATGTGCCATTCTAATTTATATGCGGTTGTATACTCATAATATTTAGTTTATTTTTGCACCAAAATTTAAAAAATGGCTGATATTCAATATTTACAAGATTTTTCACAACAAATTAGAAGAGATATTTTACGTATGGTACACGGAGTCCAATCTGGACATCCAGGTGGATCATTAGGTTGTAATGAATTCTTAACTGTATTATATCAAGAAATCATGGAATATTCTACTGATTTTAAGATGGATGGTAAAGATGAAGACTTATTTTTCTTATCAAACGGGCATATAACTCCTGCTTTTTACAGTATTTTAGCTAGATCTGGATTTTTTCCAGTAAGCGAATTAGCTTCTTTTAGAAAATTAAATACACGTTTACAAGGACACCCAACTACACATGATCATTTACCTGGTATTCGTATTGCTTCAGGATCACTTGGTCAGGGAATGAGCGTTGCTATAGGTGCGGCTATATCAAAAAAACTAAATAATGATGCTCATTTAGTTTACAGTTTACACGGTGACGGTGAATTACAAGAAGGACAAATATGGGAGGCTGCAATGTTTGCATCTGCCAAAAAAATTGATAATTTTATTGCTACTGTTGATTATAATAAAAAGCAAATTGATGGCTCTACAGATGATGTTGTTTCGTTAGGTGACTTAAGAGCCAAATTTGAAGCTTTTGGTTTTATAGTGTTAGACATATTTAAAGGAAACGATATTGAAAGTATTATTAATGGTATGAATGAAGCAAAATCTCAAACAGGAAAAGGAAAACCTGTTTGTGTTTTATTACATTCTGAAATGGGTAATGGTGTTGATTTTATGATGAATACCCACGCTTGGCATGGAAAACCACCAAGTGACTCACAATTAGAAAGTGGTTTAGCTCAAAATCCTGAAACTTTAGGAGATTACTAAAAATAGAAGTCCCACAAAAAGTGGGATTTTTTATACACAAAATTTGTATCTTTATTTTTAAATAACTCGTTGGGTGTAATTAGTTTTTTGATGTTTATTTTTCGTCAGTTCAAGTAATTTTCGATAGAAAATTGTATCGAGAATAGAAAAATTATTGTTAAAACGGTTCTCGATACATTTTTTGTTCCGTTTTACTCCACAAAAAACACTCAAACTGATGTTTTTAATAATTGCTCCCAACGGGTTTAAATAATATAATTATGATGAAAATAGGAATTGTTTGTTATCCAACTTATGGTGGAAGTGGAGTAGTAGCCACTGAACTTGGAATGGCTTTGGCCAACAAAGGTCATGAAGTACATTTTATTACTTATAATCAACCAGTTAGATTGGATTTTTTAAATAAAAACATTTATTTTCATGAAGTATTTGTAGAAGAATATCCGTTATTTATATATCAACCCTATGAATTAGCGCTCTCTAGCAAAATGGTTGAAGTGGTTATTCAGTACGATATTCAAATTTTGCATGTTCACTATGCTATTCCGCACGCTTATGCAGCCTATATGGCCAAACAAATATTAAAAGATAAAGGAATCAATATTAAAGTGGTTACCACTTTACACGGCACAGATATTACTTTAGTTGGAAGTCATCCAGACTATAAAACTGCCGTCGAATTTAGTATCAATAGTTCTGATGCCGTTACAGCCGTTTCAAAAAGTCTTAAAAATGACACATTGCGTTTGTTTGATATAAAAAAAGAAATTGATGTTATTTATAATTTCATTGATTTTGAAAAATATCAAGATGAACAATTTGACAAAAGCAACAGAGCTAATTTAGCCAATGAAAATGAACGAATTATTATCCATACAAGTAATTTTAGACCTGTAAAAAGAGTTCATGATGTAATAGAGATTTTCAATAAAATTCTACAAAAAATTCCAGCAAAACTTTTGATGATTGGTGACGGACCTTTAAGAGAAAACGTAGAAAAATTAGTAAAATCTTACAACATTCAGGATAAAGTATTTTTTTTAGGAAAAACAGATGATGTAAATAGATTATTGTGTCATGCCGATTTATTTTTATTACCGTCAGAAACTGAAAGTTTTGGATTGGCAGCACTAGAAGCCATGGCCGCTAAAACACCTGTAATTTCTAGTAATGCAGGAGGTTTAAGTGAAGTAAATATCCATGGAACTACAGGTTACTTAAGTGATGTTGGCAATATTAATGATATGGTTAATAATGCCATTAAAATATTGTCAGATGAAAAAACATTAAATCAATTTAAAATGAATGCCTATAATCATTCATTACAATTTTGTCAAGATAATATTTTACCCCAATACGAGTGTGTTTATCGCAAATTAATACACGGTTGCTGCTAATTAAGATAGTAATTTATTCCTTCTAAGATTAATTCATGAGAAACCTCGCAGTCTATTATTGGATATTCTGACTTTTCTAACAAAACAAACATCAATTTGCCAAGTTCATTTTTTTTATCATGACTTAATAACATAATTATATCATTGATTTCCTTTTCATCAGCATTTATTTTACCATAAAAATGATGAACAAATTCTTTTAATTCATCAACCATAATAATGGGAAAATGATACATTTTATGAGAGATAAACAATTCTACAACCATTCCAATAGCAATTGCTTCACCATGATTCAAACTGTTTTTTTTATCGAGGAAATAACTTTCAAAAGCATGCCCAATTGTATGTCCAAAATTCAATACTTTACGTAAATTTTTTTCGTAAAAATCAGCTTTTACAATTTCATTTTTGATACTCACAGAAGCATGGATTAATTTATTTATATTACTGTTATCTAGTGTTTTATAATCTCTTATTTCATTCCATAATTTAATGTCAGCAATAAATCCATATTTAATAACTTCTGCAAGTCCGCATTTCCATTCTCTTTTAGGTAATGTTTTCAAATAATCATCATCGATCAATACCATTTCAGGATTAGAAAATACCCCAATAACATTTTTTAAACTACCAAAATCAACTCCTGTTTTACCGCCAACAGAAGCATCAACCATAGACAATATTGTTGTTGGAATATTTATAAATCTTATACCTCTTTTATAAGTAGAGGCTACAAATCCGCCTAAATCAGAAACCATTCCACCACCCAAATTAATTAGTAGGCTTTTTCTATCTGCTCCATATAACAATAATTCATTCCAAACTTTCGAGCTCGTTTCAATATTTTTAAAAATTTCTCCTGATGATATCTGTATCACTTCGAATAAAATATTTGATTTAAATTTACTTTTAAATACTGGTAAACAATTAGTTAAAGTATTACTATCAACTAAAATAAAAAGTTTAGAAATATTATTTTCTTCAATATATTGAATCAAATTTTTATATGATTCATTACCAAACATCACAATTGACGAACTTGATTGTATTTTATTCATTTTTTACTAATTTAAATTACAAATTACGCAGAAATATTTTATTAAATAAGCTCTTTCTAACTATCTTTGAAAAAAATAAACATTACAATGGAAAATATATTTAATAATACGCAAGTAGCATTCGAAATCAAGACTGATTCTGAGCTCAATAGAGCTTACTACTTGTTTGAAATGATTAAAAGGGAGTCACTTGTAAAAATTGGTACTTCCTTAACAAAGTTAGCATTAGCTACACATTTGCCAATAGAAGGAATTATTAGAGCAACTGTTTTTGATCATTTTTGTGGAGGAGTTACAGAAGATGATTGTAAAAAAGTAATCGACAAAATGTACTCTAAAAATGTGCATACAATTCTAGATTATTCTGTTGAAGGAAAGGAAGAAGAAGCTGTTTTTGATGAAGCTCTGAACAAAACTATTGAGATCATCAAAAGGGCCAAAAATGAAAAAAGTATTCCTTTTGCGGTATTTAAACCCACCGGTTTAGGTAGATTAGAAATTTATCAAATGGTTACTGAAGGAAAATCTTTAAGTGATAGCGAACAAGTTGAATGGAATAAAGTGGTAAATCGTTATGAAAAAGTAAGCATAGCAGCTTATGAAAATAATGTACCATTAATGATAGATGCAGAAGAAACTTGGATGCAAAAAGCAGCAGATGAAGTAATTGAGTCTATGATGGAAAAATACAATAAAGAAAAACCAATTGTTTATGGTACTTTACAATTATACCGTACAGATAGATTTGATTATTTAAAAGCTTTACACAAAAGAGCAAAAGAAAAAGGGTTTTATATTGGAATGAAATTAGTTCGTGGTGCATATATGGAAAAAGAACGCGAAAGAGCACAGAAAATGGGTTACAAAGATCCTATTTGTGCAGATAAAGCTGCAACCGATAAAATGTATAACGATGTTTTAACCTACATGGTAGAAAACATTAGCGATATGTCTGTGTACAACGGAACGCACAATGAAGACAGTTCCTATTTATTAATGGATTTAATTGCTAAAAATGGTTTAGCTAAAAATGATACCAGAATTTGGTTTGGTCAACTTTATGGTATGAGCGATCATATTTCTTATAATTTAGCAGCTCTTGGATATAATGTTTCTAAATATTTACCATTTGGTCCGGTTCGTGATGTTATGCCATACTTAATTCGTAGGGCTGAAGAAAACACTTCAGTTGCTGGTCAAACTAGTAGAGAATTAAATTTATTAAGAACAGAAAGAAAACGAAGAGGATTAGATTAATATGATATTATTAACATCAATAAGTGCAAGAATGCTGTTATTTATAGCAGTATTACTTGCGCTTGATGTTTATAGTTTTATCGGAATAAAGTCAGTATTTAAAAAATCTTCATTTTTAAAATTATACTATTTTTTATTTTTTAGTGCATTAATTATAAGCTATTTAGGTTTTCTTAATATGGCTTTATATTTTAGAGAAACCATCAATAGCACAAGTATTGCAAATTTATTAAGAGGATTTTTCTTTTCATTTTTTATATTTAAAATACTATTTGTCATTTTTTTGATATTGAATGATATTGAAAGAATTTTAAACTTTTCTTTTCATTTTATAACCAAAATATTCTTTGATAAGAAAAAAGTAGTAGAGACAAAATCACGAAGAAAATTTGTATCTCAAGTCGGACTTTTAATAGCTGCCATTCCTTTTTCTTCTCTTTTATATGGTATTACCTTAGGTAAATATAATTTTAAAGTCATAAAACATCATTTAAAATTTGATAACTTACCAAAATCATTCAATAAATTTAGAATTGTTCATATTTCAGATATTCACGCTGGTAGTTTTGACAGCTTGGAAAGCGTTCAAGAAGGAATTGATTTGATACAAGCTCAAAATCCGGATATAATTTTGTTTAGTGGTGATTTAGTGAATAACGATTCACGTGAAATAAAACCTTATATTTCGATGTTTAAATCGTTGAAAGCTCCCCATGGAAAATTTGCGGTTTTAGGTAATCATGATTACGGCGATTATAAAAAGTGGAAATCTGTAGATGAAAAAGAAGAAAACTTAAAAAAATTGTTTGATTATTTTAATGAAATGGATTTTAAATTACTCAACAATTCACATGAAATCATCAGCAAAGAAAATGAGTCTATTGCAATTATTGGAGTTGAAAACTGGGGCAAACCACCTTTTCCGCAAAAAGGAGATTTAAATTTAGCCTTAAAAAACACAACTGATTCATTTAATATTTTGCTTTCACATGACCCTACTCATTGGGATTTAGAGGTTAAAAATCATCAAAAACATATCGATTTAACACTGTCTGGTCATACACATGGAATGCAATTTGGAGTTGAAATTCCGGGAATAAAATGGAGCCCGGTAAAATATTTTTATCCTCATTGGGCAGGCTTATATCATTATAAGGATCAATATTTAAATGTAAATAGAGGATTCGGATTTATTGGATACCCAGGCAGAGTAGGGATTTGGCCAGAAATTACCGTTATTGAATTAAATTCTTAAAATAAAAGTATTGATAACTAAAATCCCGTTTTAAATGATTACTTTTGCAACCTCAAAAAAAGGTATATGCAATCAATTAGAAATGTGGCTATTATAGCACACGTTGACCACGGAAAAACAACATTGGTAGATAAAATTATCGATCAAGCTAAAATTTTAGACGAACGTAAAGTTCATACTGACCTTTTACTTGATAGTAACGATTTAGAGCGCGAAAGAGGAATTACTATTCTATCAAAAAATGTTTCTGTAACCTATAAAGGCGTTAAAATCAATGTAATAGACACTCCAGGTCACTCTGATTTTGGCGGAGAAGTAGAACGTGTTTTAAAAATGGCTGATGGTGTTTTATTATTAGTTGATGCTTTTGAAGGCCCAATGCCACAAACAAGATTCGTACTTGGAAAAGCTATAGAATTAGGATTAAAACCTGTTGTTGTTATCAATAAAGTAGATAAAGTAAATTGCACACCAGATTTAGTACATGAACAAGTTTTTGATTTAATGTTTGCTTTAGATGCTACAGAAGACCAATTAAATTTCAAAACTGTTTACGGTTCTGCCAAACAAGGATGGATGAGTAATGATTGGCAACAACCAACAGACAATATTTTACCTTTATTAGATGCCATTTTGGAAGAAATTCCAGAAGCTCCATACAGAGTGGGAACACCTCAAATGCAAATTACCTCTTTAGATTTTTCTTCTTTTACAGGCAGAATTGCCATAGGACGTATATTTAGAGGTGATTTAGAAGAAGGGAAAGATTATATGATTTGTAAAAAAGACGGATCACAATCTAAGGTAAGAATCAAAGAATTGCACGTTTTTGAAGGTCTTGGAAAAGCTAAAGTATCTAAGGTTAGAAGCGGAGATATTTGCGCCATAACAGGATTAGATAATTTTGAAATTGGAGACACCATTGCTGATCTAAATCAACCTGAAGCATTGCCAAGAATTTCTATTGATGAGCCAACTATGAGTATGTTATTTACTATCAATAACTCACCTTTTTATGGTAAAGATGGTAAGTTTGTAACCTCAAGACATCTTAGAGATAGACTCTTTAAAGAAACTGAAAAAAACCTAGCCTTACGTGTTGAAGAAACAGATACCGAAGATAAATTCAATGTTTTCGGAAGAGGAATTTTACATCTCTCAGTTTTAATTGAAACAATGCGTAGAGAAGGTTATGAATTACAAGTAGGCAGACCTCAGGTAATAATAAAAGAAATTGATGACAAAAAACATGAACCTTATGAAATTTTAGTAATTGATGTTCCAGAATCAGGAGCTAGTAAAGCCATAAACTTAGTGACTTTAAGAAAAGGCGATTTGCTAATAATGGAACCAAAAGGTGATTTACAACATTTGGAGTTTGATATACCTTCACGTTTTTTAATTGGTTTGAGAAACAAATTGTTGACGGCAACTCAAGGAGAAGCCATTATAAATCACCGTTTAAGAGGTTTTGACTTACATAAAGGTGATTT
>JAMPYA010000032.1 GCA_023700885.1 Flavobacteriaceae bacterium | reverse complement strand
TTATTGGCTGTTCCTTTTTTCTGTCAAATAACACAAAGTTTACATCGTCAACTATATCGCCTTCTTGTAATGTTCTAATGGTAAAAAAATGACAAGTAGGATTAGCTGTTAATTCTAGGTTTTTCAACTGCTCTGCATCTATACATGCCCTGTAATTGCCGGGTTTAAGACCGAGATAATACATATATCCATCAGATTCTGAAAGGGTCTCGGCTATCAGTTTATCACTGTTAGCTTCATAAAATTTTACTAAAATTCTGGCAATCCCATGGCTTGTATTTTGATAGGTTCTAGACACCAATCCACTTACTTCACCTACTACTTTAATCGGGATATCTATACGTTTAAATTGGTTTGGATCTATTAGCACCTGATAGGTGTGGTGTTTAAAACGCCAAGAAATATTTTCTAAATCGGTATCGCTAAGAGTCAGAGTATAGTTTGTAAATGCATTTAAATCGGGAATTCGTATGATAGAATCTTTTTCACTAAATATAGCTTTCCCACCAGAAATATTTACCGTACTTAATTTAACCAACTTTTCTCCTTTATCTAGTTTTCCATTATTATTGATATCTAAGAATGGATATAATAACAGACCTCCTTTACCTAAAGATGAATTGTTGCCTGAATGAATGTATTGATTTCCGCCTCCAAAAGCGAAACTGCCTTGTGCACTTTCTGAAGTAGTGAAACTTCCTTTACTATGGGTTGTAACAGTACTTACTCTTGCAAACGGTAAATCATATTTAAAACTAAGGTTGATAAAATAATTATTAGCCAAGTAATTTTTTTCGTATGATAAGGTAAAATGACCTAAATAGCTACTTTTTTCAATCTCTGCTTTATAAGAAATCAGTGTTTTGTCGCTCATATTGTATTTAGCAGAAGGCCTTAAAATGATATTATTTTTAAGTCGATAGGAGAGTATAAAATCATTGGTCATAAAAGGATTTTGATGATTAATCCAATTGAGTTGAGCAGAAGTGTTGGCATTCAGTTGTTTATAATTAGCAGAAAGCATAACGTAGCCATAATTAAAATCAAAAGAAGCGTATTTTAGTTGAGCGTAATCTAATTTTAAATAACCATTTAATTGATGATATTTATACGGAATAGACAATTTTGCTTTCAGTTCTTCCGAGGCATTGAACAAAGTAGCAGTTTGTCCTTCCACATAATTTGAATAATCCAATTCTAATAAAATATCTCTACTTAAATAATAATTAATTAAGCCCCTGCTTCTTACTCCGTGTGCATATTCTGCATTCAGGGTCAGTTTGCTAAAGGGTTGAAAAGTAGCTTTTGCAAATGGAATAACATTATCTTCGGTTAAACCTGATAAATATTCTAGTCCGCCACCAACAGTTATTTTACGACTCAATCCATAATAAAATTCGCCTTTACCATATTTTCTATGCGTGCTATCTTGTAATACTCCAGCAGAAACCCCATATTCAAATTCTTTAACAGGCATTACGGTATAAGGCACATTGGTTACTCTTTCTTCCACCCGTTCCTCACCCATAGGTCCGTAATATTTTAATTTCAAAGTCGTATATCCATAAACAATAGGTACTTTAAATCTAAAATTACCTGCAGCATCTGCTGTAGTGAAATCAACTAAAACGTTGTTTATATACAGTTCCACCTTCCAGTCAGGTTCAGTAATTTCACTTATCGTATAGCTACCTGTCGCTTTTCGTATCGTGGTTGGTGTGTTTCTAACAGTGGCGCCTATTAACGGAGCATTTAAAGACGAGATACTTTGAACTGAAATTTTTCCGAGCTGTGCTTGCTTAATGAATTTTTTATCATTGTCAATCCATCTCCACAAGTAGTTTAGTTGTCTGTTATTAAATCTATATTGGTCATTATAATTAGCTGATATCGTGGCTTCACCATACAGTAGTTCAGCACCAATCCCCAAGCCTATCATGTTATTGGTTTGTCCTTTCCAGTTTTGATAGGAGGCTACATTCCAATCTAAAGTACCCGATTTTAACAGATGAAAATTGCGATCGATAATAGTATCTGCCACTTTCACATCACCTTTAACTTTGGAGATGTTACTTTGCATTTTCTCTATCCGAGCTTGTTTAACTATGGGTAATTCAAAGTTGGCCTTTAATTTTATGCTGAGTGATCTGAAATTAAAAGATAATTCAATACCAAAAATCTCATTAAATCTTGATGATTCTAGATAAAGAACCCCAGTTTCTTTAATTAAATCTTTTTCGACAGTATGAATTTTACTGCCAATTGTAATTTGTTTATTGGTATCATCTACTTTATAACGATTCGATTCCATTGCTATAAAACCTTCTAACACATCATTGCTACTCATTGGTTGACACGCAATATTAATCGGTCTAAATAAATTTTCAATAGGAATATAAACCAGTTCATTGGTAGTATACAGTACATTTAAATCAAACTTACCTACATTGTCTATAAATACCGTTACCGGTATTTCTTCAATTTCTTGCAATGTTGAAGTGGATTTAAGCTGATTTTTTTCTTGTGCGTTTAATATGGTACTTATAAAAAAAAACAGATACCCTAAAAGTCTGATATTATTTAAAAACGACTTATAACTGTTCTTTAAAAATAGATCAGCCATAAATTTAATAATCAGTCTGTTATTGTTATAATTCACCCTACTTACTCCTGATTAAAGGTAATGTAGAAATTACCGGTATAGTTGCCCGGTATGGCTGCAACCGGTATATTTAGTTTGCCTCCTACCCTTAAAATGGTAATAAAGTTGCAATTGTTATTAGTTGGAAAAAAAGCGCCATTACTTCCTTTTTCGGTTGGACCTATATCAAGTGTTATATTACCACCATTATCTCCGGTTAGGGTAGTAGTAGGCGGGTAAGTAATAGATACATTTCTTCCCTGGCATAATTTAATCTCAAAAATAGCAGGTTGTGCCATGGGTGCCATCGCTAAAAGCGCAATATTTCCTGTTGCGGTTCTGCTGCCATCCCATCCAATGCTTACTGTTCCGCCTGCACCTCCAGTTAAAGCAAAAGTGCCAAACTGTAGGGATTGAGTTGAATTAACACTGATAGATCGTTGAGGTAATGTGGGTTGTGCAAAAAGATAATTAGTACCAACAAAAAATAAGATAGTCACCAATAAACATTGAAAATAATTGGTATTCTTTTTCGACATGGAGTTTATCTTAATTTTTACAACCCCAAATATAGTTATTAATTTACTTAATATCCAACTCAGAACTACAATAAACTACTGATTTCCCGTCGTTTTTACTGTTATAGGTAATTTTGAGTTTTCCTTTGGATAATAGACCTCCTTTTGGGTTAGTTAATTGGATATTCATTTTTCGATAATCTATACTGGTATAGATACCCACACCATTTAAAGATCCGACTTCAAAAGGTGTACCTTGTTGCGGAATAAATTGAATGCTGATATCGCCATACAAGGAAATATTGCCCACTCTGTTGATTGTAAACAATAAATTTTGGAAATTATCAGTTGTGGTTTCAAGCTTAGGATTACTGATAGAAGCACTCACCGATACATCTCCAGTTCTAATAATGATGGGGATACTCATTCCGAAAATAGGAGTGATAGAAACGCTTAAGAGGGTAGAATCTTTTGCATCCTTATCCTGACTAAGTGGAGTATAGTCTTTTTCTGATCTGAAATATAAATGAGAACGGTATTCACCAGATTGCATTCCGGCCTTACGTCTGAATTGCACAATAACAGATTGTGATTCTCTTGGAGCTAAGGTAACGGTTCTGGGGAATATCCGTAAATATGGATCCGCATAAAAAGCCAGGGAATCTAAGATTTCTACGTTTTCAAAACTACCATCTTCTTTCATGTTTTTTTGGACAAAAGAAATGGAATAGGTAGCTGTTTCACTACCCATATTGGCTAAATTTAGTTCTTCTTTTTGCTTGTTACCTTCAAAAACAACTCTGGTAGGAGTAATCATTAAATTACCTTGTGCTAAAATAGGGAAGCTTAATAAAGCTACATAAATGTATATAAGAAATTTATTATTCATGCAGCTAATATATCAATAAATGTTTAATTATAATCAACACTTATATTAAAAGAACCGGTATAGATGCCGGGTATTTGGTTAGGAGCAATGGTTAAAGTACCACCTAGTTTAAAGCTATCGGTACCATTTACATTTAAGGTGCTGGTTGTACCATCCTCTGTAGTTGCATTAAATCGGGCTTTTAAATTGGTAATAGTCATGGCGTCACCACCAGATTCGATTACTGTTATGGAAGCAGGTAAAGAAACACCGTATGAAACATTTTTAGTGCCAGATACTGTATAGGCTGCATTGGATGCTAAGGGCGCTACTGCAGAACCTACCACTCCGGAAAATATACGCTCGGTAGAATCTGCCGGTAATATTACAGTTCCCGCTTCACCGCCTAAAACATTAATAGTGCCGAAATGTAGCGATGAAGTTTCTTCAATTGATAAAGGAACAATCAATTTTGCCTGAACATTGGTAGAGGCAATGGCTGCGGTAGTTTGAGCAACTGATTTATGAGTTAAACCAATTGTTATAAAAATAAGGACGAGAACAAAAATATTTTTTTTCATTGCTACAGCGTTTAAATTTATAGTTGACAATACAAATGCTTCCAATTTCTATATCTCAAATATACAAATAAAAAAACAAATAGTCCAAAAAAATAAATAAATAGTAGATATTTTACAACGAATGGTAATTTTAATAATCTAAATGACTTTTTAATAAACAAAAACCACCCTTAAAAAAGGATGGTTTTTGTTCTTTTTATATCTATGGTTTTGAACCCATAGAATGAAGATTTAATTCTTTCTAATAAGGCATTTTAGTTATAATCTATAGTCACATTAAAAGTACCTGCATAAATACCACCTTCCTGACCTGGAGCAATGGTTAAAGTACCCCCTACAGTAAAACTATCTGTTCCTGTAGCACTAAGTGTACTTGTTATTGCATCACCTGATGCACCATTAAATCTTGCTGTTAATGAATCAATGGTCATAGTAGCACTTCCTGTTATAGTTTCTGTTACTGTAATATTTGAAGGCAATGTAAGTGCATAGGTTACATTTTTAGTTCCTGTAACATCATAAGCTGCATTGGTAGCAAGTGGAGCAACAGTAGATGCTGAAACTCCGGCACTAAATACTCTTGTAGTTGAATTTGAAGGAAGTGTTACTGTACCTCCAGCACCAGTTAATACGTTTATGGTACCAAAGTGTAAAGGAGATGTTTGAGTTAATGTTAATGGTTTAATTAATTTTGCTCCTGCAGTTGTTCCGTTTACTGTTGCTGATGTTTGTGCAAAAGTATTTGTTGTAATACCAGCTAATAATAAGATAGTTGCGAAAGTAAATAATGATTTTTTCATATTATTGGGGTTTAAGTTGTTTATTTTGTTATTTAGTTTAGTTGACATTTTTTATTGTTTGATTTCTATGATACAAATGTATTTATGAAAACTAACTAGCGTAAAAAAAAACGATTAATGACGGTTAAGTGTCGACGAATGGTAATTAAAGGTCGATGAGTACCTTATAGGATTAAGGTAAAAGCGAATAGAGAATAGTCATTTACAATTGTTGAACTGTTGAATTGGCTTCAACAAAAATCAATTTATTACCCCAACCAGATTGCTTCATTCTTCGCAATGACTGGGTGAAATTGATTTAATAACGATTATAGGTTTTTTGATTTTTTTCCCTGATACTAGATACTAGATACCAGATACAATTCACGACTCACGTCTCACATCTCACTAAATTGGCTGTATGCTGTAAGCTATAGGCTTTAGTTAAAATACTGAAAACTGAATACTTTCCTTTGACTCCTATGTTTCCTGATACTAGATACCAGATACTAGATACCAGATACTAATTACAATTCACGTCTCACAAAAAACATTATTTAGTGAAATACCATTATTTAATACTATGAAAAAATAATTTACGTTTGATACTTCCCTCTTCATTTTGAAGGTGTATCATGAGTATTTGAGTTGCTACATTTATATTTAGATTATGAAGTGTAGCTCCGGTTAATGATTTTTTTAATAATAACTTTCCAAGGATATCGTACACTGCAATTTCCGATGGATTTTTTAGCATACTAAGATCTACTAATAGTTGAGTGCCATTTGAATAAATTTTAACTGGCAACTTTTCTGTTACTTCATCCTCAGATGCAAAATGCAGTACAAAACGTTTGTCAGTATCTTTTACAGTGGCTTTAAATAGATACATCTCATTGGCTGTTATCAATTGTTTTGATTTTGTTAAACGGTCTTCTAACATCACAAAATCAAATTCTGAAGTATCAAAATCAAATTTTAAGGTGTAATATCCGTCGGCACCTGCTTTAAATGCAACAGGAACTATCTTATTATCTGTGGTGTTGGTCAAATACTGAACCGAATAATCTTTTTTAGAAGCGTTCATATATAGACTCGGAGCTGAAGTTATATGACTGAATATTTTGGAGGCACCCCATTGGTTGCTGGGATATCCAAACTGTAATAAGGCTTCATCAGCACCCTTAGTTGTTTCAGATTGCACTGTAATACGAATTAATCCGGTATTGGTGTTGGTAGTTCTAAACCAATTTCCTGCACCCGTATGAGTCCGAACTGAATTATCTATACCTAAATTACCGTTACTAGTAGCTCTTACAAAAAAACCCTGCATGGGTGCCAAATATCGGCTAATTCCGTTAGTTCCTAAAAGCGTGGCTGAATTGTAAACACCGTAATTATTAGTCTCCGGATTCCAAACCCACATATCATAACCACCTGCAGACGAAATAAGATTGGTTCGTGACCAACCTGAAACCGCACTCCAGTCAACAGAAGAAGGATAGGGATTCCCTACTAAGTTATAACCTTCTAATTCTTGCAAAGTTGCATCCGCTGTGGTTGATTTTGAAATAGGAATGTTTAGAGCTCCGTTATTTAAATTACCTTCAAATGATTTAGTAGGCTTAGTAGCCTGAACAGAATACAAATAACCTTTTCCAGTAACAAAATTTAAAGCGGGATGCGTTATATTCCAATTAGTTGTATCTGATTTATAGATCCAACAAAAGGTAGGCTCATTCCAAACATATAAATCATAACCGGTACCATTCCCATAAGTTCCGGAAGGTAACCATGTACCATTTATAGGCTGATTAGTTACAGGCGATGAAAGAAAATGCCAATCTTCTGCATTTCTACTGATATACCGTTGTACTGTTGCCGGAACACTATTGGTGCTGTGTAGAAGGGAAGCGGTACCATTGACATCTGAATGGAGTATAAAACCGTTAATACCCCCATTATTGATAATACTTCCTATTACTGTTAATTGATTTTGAGAGTTAACAGATATTTTTTTTCCTGCTTGAATCAAGAGGTTATTAGCGATATTAAAATTGGTATTGATATTTACACCTATAGCATTATCAATGGTCAAATTATAAGCTTGTTCGCCTGTATACTGATTACTAATAATAGATTGAATCGAATTACCTGCATAGTTTATGGTTGAATTGTTTGTAATCGCATCTAATCTTCCTGTTGATGGTGTGCTGATTAAATTTAATAATCGTAAGTTTCCTATTAATTGTACATTATTAGAATTACTAACAGTAATGTTATAGATTGCATCATTTAAGAAAGAACCAACGGGAATAGATTGTATGGCACTTCCAGCAAATTCAACAATCGAATTAGCTGAAGCAGCATCTATTTGTGCTCCATTTGAAAAAATTAAAGCACCTTTTAAGGTCAATTTTCTACCGTTTAACACCATACGGTAGGTAGCTTGTGTATTGGTAACATCAGTAACTGTTCTGTCCTGATCTAACACTAAGTGATTTAACGGAGCATCGTCAAATAAAATATTTGCATCAACAGCAGGAACTATATTTAGAGACCAGTTAGCCGGAGTATTCCAATCATTACTGATGCTTCCTTTCCATTTATTTATACATGATTTAACTGTTACTGCCAAGGTTTGTGCTGTACTTGAACCACAGGTGTTGTTAGCTGTAACGCTTATATTTCCGTTCTGTCCTGCAGTTCCTGTGGTTAATGTAATAGAGGTAGTTCCATTTCCGCTAGTAATTGTCCAACCCAATGGAACGGTCCAAGTATAGGAGGTTGCATTGGGTACTGCTGTTATTGAATAAATTTCCCCTGTAATATTTTCACAGGGTGTAGTAACTCCTGAAATTATTTCTGGGGTAGCTGGGGTTTGATTTACAGTTGCAATAACCGCAGTTCTCGAGCCCGTTGTACACCCACTATCTGTGGCATCTACCCAATAAGTGGTAGTTGTAGTTATAGAAGGAGTTGTGAAACTAGTGCCTGTTCCAAGCGAAGTTCCACCTGTTGAGGCAGCATACCAGTTGATGATTCCGGCAGATGCCGTAGCTCCCAGAACAACTGTTCCGGTTCCACATCTTGAAGCTGGAGTTATACTGCTAATGGTTGGTATGGTACATGACTGAAGTATATTGAGGGTATAATCTTCTACTTCGCCGTCAAATATTGTTGGTTCACAGGCAGTAGGTGCAACATTGTATTTTGCAGCAATACGCATTCTGGTACTACCGAGGGTAGCTCCTGCTGGGGAGGTAATGTTTAACGGACTTAAATTTGTTGGTCCGCTGGGGGTATTATTAGCAGTTCCTAAATTATAAGATTCCCCTGCTTCAAAAACTCCATTATGATTCCAGTCAATCCAAGCATAAACATAAATAGTATAGTTACCATCAGTATTTACATTTACTGATAAATTATAGGTATTATTTATATTGACATTGGTTGATTGTGTTGTATAATCGCTATAACCCGATGGTTTGGCGCTACTATTGTTAATGGTGTTAAATTGAACTCTGGTAATACTTGTTTGGTATGACATATTTCCAGACGATGCACAATACAATAGTTTAGAAGTTCCAGATACCCCAACATTAGCTGTTGTTCCGCCTCCGTTAATGGTGATATTTCCTACATAATCGGTATTAGTTGATGAGGGTTTAAATCGCGTATAAATAGTGGTAGCAGCAAGTGTGATTCCTGAATAGGGGACATTTACAGAACCACTAAATCCAGAACCTGCTGCTAAGGAAACCTCAAAATTTGCAGGTGCGTTTATGGTAATATTTCCTGGTGCCCATAAAAGATTAGTACCGCTTAATGAAAATGATGATACAGTAGATGTTCCTCCATTAATTACATAGCCAAAATTTATAGAGGTTGGTACTGTTGTTAAAATAGGTTGTGTATAGGTGATTTTTATTTGTCCGATACCTCCATTACCACCAGCAAATTGATTTGAACCAGGAGCATCAGCAGAACCACCACCACCACCACCTGGATTTAAACCATTATTCCCAGAACTGCTACTTGATCCATCTCCACCATTTCCACCTCCTGAAGGTGCTGTTGCTCCAGTATTTGAAGTTGCAGAAATACCCACTGATCCTGTGCCAGAAATACCTGGACCTGCACTACTACCACCACCGCCACCTGTTGAACTTGTCCCCACTCTTCCTGAACCACCATTAAATCCTCCAGTACCACCTGTGCCCCCTGCTCCTGGAACAGTAGTTGCCCGTAAACCTCCAAATCCTCCACCTGCGTTAACTCCCTTAAAAGTTGAACTGCCTCCATTGCTGCCATTTCCGGCAACAACACCAACTCCGCCTGCACCAACTGTGTAAGAAATTACCTCTCCTGGCGTTACGGAAATACTGTTATTAAAAGTATAAGCACCACCGCCGCCACCGCCACCCGCTTGTTTATTTATATTAGAACCTCCTCCAGCACCTCCGCCCCCCCATACTTCAACTTTTAAGATATAAACATTAGCAGGAACCGTAAAAGTACCGCTAGAAGTAAAGGTTTGGGTTACTTGACCAAAAGAAGATATAAAGTTTAAAAATAGAATAGGAAGGAGTACTATCCTCAATGAATTTAAGCTGCCAAGTTTTGAAACAACATTAAATGTTTTATTGTAAATAGGGCAAGTTTGGAGGCTATAATCAATAAAATTAAAATAAAAAATTTTACTTAGCTCACTAATCTTTAATAGTGGATTAGAAAATCTCCTATACTGCTTTATTAAATTTCCAAACTTGATTTTCATACTATTTAAGGCTTGATAAAAAGAGGCATTTTGAACCTCTGTTTCATACTTAATTTTTTAATAATCAAGATTTTTCTAATCTTGTTCTAAGCTACAAAAGTATCAATTCTTATCAAATGTATTAAAAAAAACGATAAACCGTAAATAGGTATCGACGAATGGTATTTTTTTAACGTTGAACAAATTTTGTTATTAAACATTTGAATATTTTAAAGTATGTAATAATCCATTGGGTGTAATTAGTTTTGGACGATAATTTTTTGTCAGTGTTCCGATTTATCCGAATGTATCGAGAATAGAAAAATTATTGATAAAAACGGTTCTCGATACACGTCACTTGGAGTAGCGAAGCGTACCGAGAAGTTTTGTTCCGTTTTACTCCACAAAAATCACTCGAACTGACGTTTTTAATAATTCTAACTAACGGGTTATGTTTAATAAAAAAATCTGCTGCTTAACTAAAATATATTATTATTCTTGAATAATATCATAAAACTTATCGAACTAGAATGAATCAGGCTATTATTTCATGTTGTAGCATATCAAAAGGATCTATGTTTTTAAACTGAATGATTAGAAAATGTCAATAAAAGTATAACCTAAAATTACTTAAGATGTTTTCATTCAGATGATTATGAAGAAGATGTTTTGATATCCTAATTTTATGAATACATAGAAATATTTGATAGTCTTTTATCAATAAATAAATTATTTTCGCTATCTTAGAAGATATATTTAAACTTCCTTATTTTTTTTTCATCAATAAAATAAGCTTCATTTCGAGTGAATTTAAATAGTTTTTTATATAGTTTTATAAGTATAATCATCTAAATACCTTAATGTAAATTAGAAAAAGTAATATGAATAAAAAAATAATTTTTTAAATAATACTAAACCTATGAATACTTCAAAAAAAGGAAAATGTCCGGTTATGCATGGAGCTAACACAGCATCAGTATATAACGTAATGGAGTGGTGGCCAAAAGCACTGAACCTAGATATACTTCATCAACAAGACACTAAAACCAATCCTTTAGGAGCCAATTTTAATTATGCCGAAGCTTTTAAAAAACTCGATTTGGAAGCTATTAAAAAAGATTTAAAGGTACTGATGACCCAAAGTCAGGAGTGGTGGCCAGCAGATTGGGGACATTATGGTGGTTTAATGATTCGAATGGCATGGCATGCTGCCGGTACTTACAGAATAACCGATGGTAGAGGAGGAAGTAATACCGGTAATCAGCGTTTTGCACCGCTTAACAGTTGGCCGGATAATGTGAACCTTGATAAAGCAAGAAGATTGATTTGGCCTATCAAAAAAAAATACGGCAATAATATTTCATGGGCAGATTTAATGATACTAGCCGGAAATATGGCTTATGAGTCTATGGGATTAAAAACATTCGGTTTTGCCGGGGGTAGAAAAGATATTTGGCATCCGGAGAAAGATATTTATTGGGGATCTGAAAGTGAATGGCTGGCAGCAACCAAACACAGATACGAAGACGATTCAAATCGAGAAACACTCGAAAATTCGTTAGCTGCCGTTCAAATGGGATTGATTTATGTCAATCCGGAAGGGGTAGACGGCAATCCGGATCCTTTAAGAACCGCTCAAGATGTGCGCATGACTTTTAAGCGTATGGCTATGAATGATGAAGAAACCGTTGCATTGACTGCAGGAGGTCACACCGTAGGTAAATGTCACGGAAATGGTGATGCTTCTATTTTAGGTGAAGTACCGGAAGCAGCAGCACTCTTTGAACAAGGTTTTGGCTGGATCAATCCTAAGGGTAAAGGAAATGCAGAAGACACGGTTAGCAGCGGACTGGAAGGGGCGTGGACTACCAACCCTACTCAGTGGGATAACGGATATTTTTATTTACTGTTCAATTATGAATGGGAACTCAAAAAAAGTCCCGCAGGAGCATGGCAATGGGAACCTATCAATATCAAAGAAGAAGACAAAACTTTAGATGCTCATATCCCCAATAAACGCAATAATCCGATTATGACCGATGCTGATATGGCTATGGTTAAAGATCCTATTTACAGAGCTATTTCGGAGCGTTTTTATAAAAATCCTGCTTATTTTTCAGAAGTTTTTGCAAGAGCATGGTTTAAATTAACCCACCGCGATTTAGGTCCGAAAAGCAGATATCTGGGTGCAGATGTTCCTCAAGAAGAGCTTCTATGGCAAGACCCTATTCCTTCTGTAAATTATACTTTAAGTGATACTGAAATAACCGATTTAAAAGGTCAGTTATTAAATAGCGGATTAACGCCAACAGAATTAATCAATACCGCCTGGGACAGTGCCAGAACTTTTCGAAGTTCCGATTACAGAGGGGGTGCTAATGGTGCCCGAATACGCTTAGCTCCACAAAAAGACTGGGAAGCTAATGAACCTGAGCGTTTGCAAAAAGTGTTGAATGCCTTAACAAAATTGCAATCCAATCTTACTAAAAAAGTCAGTATTGCCGACTTAATAGTGTTGGGAGGAAGTGCCGCTATTGAAAAAGCAGCTTATAAAGCGGGTGTTAACGTGCAAGTGCCTTTTGCTCCCGGAAGAGGTGATGCATCAGCAGAAATGACCGATATTGAATCTTTTGAGGTATTAGAACCTATTCATGACGGGTACAGAAATTGGTTGAAAAAAGACTATGTCGTAAATGCTGAAGAATTGCTGTTAGACAAAACACAACTCATGGGCTTAACCGCTCCTGAAATGACTGTCTTAATAGGAGGGATGCGGGTATTAGACACCAACTATGGGGGAACAAAACACGGAGTTTTTACTGATACTATAGGGGCGTTAACTAATGATTTTTTTGTGAACCTAACCAACATGAAATACTCATGGAAGCAGATCTCAGACAATCTGTATCATATCGTCGACCGTAAAAGCGGAGCCACTAAGTGGACTGCTACGAGAGTTGATTTGGTGTTTGGTTCTAACTCAGTGCTAAGATCCTATGCTGAGGTTTATGCCCAAGATGATAACAAAGAAAAATTTGTAAAAGATTTTGTAAAGGCCTGGGTAAAAGTGATGAATGCGGATCGGTTTGATTTGTAAAAGTTAATTGTTGAATTGATGAACTATAAAACGCCTTATTCCAATAGCTACTTTCCGATACAGAAATTAGCGAAAATGTTCCCTAATAAATCATCTGTTGATATTTGTCCGGTTACTTCACCTAAATGAAATAAAGCCTGTCGAATATCTATGGCGATTAAATCGGTTGGAATGTTGCTATCTAATCCTTTTTTAACCTCATTTAGAGCTTTTAAAGCGTTAGAAAAGGCTTCATAATGTCTGCTATTGCTCACAATGATATCGCCAGATGAAAGGGCTCCGGTTTGTACTAAGGAAGTCAATTTTAAGGTTAATTCATGAATTCCTTCACCGGTTTTTGCTGAAATAAAATGTACATTTTCAAAGGGAAGCAGTTGTTTAACAGAATTTATATCGGTTAAATCCATTTTATTGACAATAATCAATAATTTTTTATGTAAAAATTGTTCCTGAATCTTGGAGATTTCTGTGTGTATTAATTTTGATTTTTCCTGATTAAGAGTTTTAGCATCTAAAAGGTAAATAACAATCTGTGCTTGTTTAATTTTCTCATAAGTTTTTTTTATACCGATACTTTCTACAATATCTGTAGTTTCACGTATTCCGGCAGTATCAATAAATCGATATACAATTCCGTTAATGACAATTTCATCTTCAATAGCATCGCGTGTGGTTCCCGGAATTTCAGAAACAATGGCTTTTTCTTCTTTTAACAAAGCATTTAGTAGTGTTGATTTTCCTACATTAGGTTCGCCAACAATAGCAATTGGAATACCGTTTTTAAGAACGTTTCCTAAGGCAAATGATTCCACTAATTGTTTCAAAACCAAACGAATTTTATCGACTAATTGGTTAAATTCATTTCTATCAGCAAATTCAACATCTTCTTCAGAAAAATCCAATTCTAATTCCATTAAAGACGCAAAATCCAACAGTTCTTGTCGTAAATTCTTAATTTCTTTTGAATATCCTCCACGCATTTGCTGCATCGCTACTTGATGTGATGCTGTAGAATTGGCTTCTATCAAATCAGCTACTGCTTCTGCTTGTGCTAGCTCTAATTTTCCGTTTAAAAAGGCTCGTAAAGTAAACTCCCCAGGACTTGCAAGTCTTACGTTATGGCTCAGAAAAAGTTGAACAATTTCTTGTTGAATATAAGAAGATCCGTGACAAGAAATCTCAACTGTATCTTCTCCTGTGTAAGAGTTAGGTCCGTGAAATAAGGAAACCAACACTTCATCTAGGATTTTGTTATTCGCTACAATATTTCCAAAATGTAAGGTATGTGATTTTTGTTGCGTTAAATCTTTATTTCCTTTTATTGATTTAAAAAAAGTGTTAGCGATATTAATGGCATCAGGCCCGGAAAGTCTGATAACCGCAATAGCACCAATTCCTGGTGCTGTTGCAATTGCGATGATGGTGTCGTTATAGTAGGATTTCAATTCAATTTAATTTTTTTTGTAAAATTACGGAATGTGAAATGATTTTTGGTAAATTGAGCTTAAAAGTATGATTTTTATAGTTCTAGATTAAAGCGCTCTCGAAGCAATTCGAGTTCTGCATTCTTTGTAACCAGCAAATCGTATTTTTCTCTTGGAGAATGCGCATATTTTGTTTGAATAGTTTCTGTAACTTCTATATTAAAGGCAATACCGTAATTATTAAGTCTTTCTTTTAAAAATTTTAGTAATTGCGGTGCAATATGTAGAAATTGTTCTTTCATATTTTTGCTGGCCACTTGGTAGTTAATTTGGGTCCCATTACAGCTTGGTGTAGATGATGTTAAAACAGCATTTTTTAATTTTTTACCTGATTGTAGCTGACTTAGAGAAAATTCATTCCATAATGATATTAATTGGTCTGTAGTAAAAGGATCTCTAGGCAATAAGCTTTCATCAACAAAATCTAAATTTTTTTTCATCGCTTCTTTCTGATTTTCAATATTTGAAATAGATAGGGCAGAAGTACGGCGGATTTCCAGTTTTAAATTTGGTTTTTGAAGAACTGGCTGTTTTGGCTCTTCAACAATAGTGTCTATTGTGCTTGGATTTGATTCCTTTTCGGTAAAGGTTATTTTTATATTACAATCATTTGTAGGTTCAACTTCATTTTCTTGATTTATAGTAAGCTGAACCTTGGCAGATTTTTTAAAATAACTGGCGGGAATTATGAAGTGACTGTCATTTTTTTTTTCTCCATCAAAAGTGATAGAGGCTAATTGCATTAAAGTTAATTCTATTAAAAGTCGCTGATTTTTACTTTCTTTATATCTTAAATCGCCCGTATTAGCTAAATCAATCGCTTTTAACAAGAAAGATTCTGAACTTTTTTTAGTTTGTTCAATATAGGTTTTCTGAGTGTTTTCACCTACTTCTAATAAGGAAACGGTATTGGGAGTTTTTGCAACTAACAAATCTCTGAAATGTGATGCTAACCCGATAATGAAATGATGCGCGTCAAAACCTTTTCCTAAAATAGTATTAAATTCGAGTAATAAGTCCGGAATTTTATTTTCTAAGATGAGATCGGTAACTGTAAAATACACTTCATAATCTAACACATTTAAGTTTTCTGCTACAGCTTGTCTGCTTAGTTCTTTACCGCAGAAACTGACAATTCTGTCATAAATAGAAAGGGCATCACGTAAGGCACCATCTGCTTTTTGAGCGATGATATGCAGGGCGTCATCTTCTGCTGTAATTTGCTCCTCTTTGGCAATTTTCTTTAAGTATTTTTTGATGTCATTAACTCCAATTCGTTTAAAATCAAATATTTGACAACGCGATAATATAGTGGGTATTATTTTGTGTTTTTCGGTGGTTGCTAAAATAAAAATAGCATGTGCAGGCGGTTCCTCCAATGTTTTTAAGAAGGCATTAAAAGCTGATTGTGACAACATATGAACCTCATCAATAATATATACTTTGTATTTTCCAACTTGTGGTGGTATCCTAACCTGATCGGTTAAACTTCTGATATCATCAACAGAGTTATTAGAGGC
>JAMPYA010000211.1 GCA_023700885.1 Flavobacteriaceae bacterium | reverse complement strand
TTCTTGGAAAACCGTATTTTAAATCGCCTTTTATAGGGCAACCAATAGCAGCAAGTTGACAACGGATTTGATGATGTCTTCCTGTTTCTAAATTGATTTCTAACAACGAGTATTTATCAAGTTTTTTTAACAATTTATAATGTAAAATTGCTTTTTTACTTTCTTCCTTTTCTGAAGAAAAAGTGGTCGATTTATTGTTTTTAGGATTTTTCTTCAGAAAGTGAATAAGTGTATCAGATTCTTTTGGAGGATTATTTTTTATGATAGCCCAATACGTTTTTTCAATTTTTTTTTCGCGCAACATTTCATTTAAGCGCTCTAAAGCCTTAGAAGTTCGTGCAAAAATTACAATACCAGAAGTAGGACGGTCAATTCTGTGAACAACTCCTAAAAACACATTTCCTGGTTTTTCGTATTTTTTTTGAATATAATTCTTAACAATTTCACCTAAAGGAATATCTCCGGTTTTATCGCCCTGAACAATGTCTCCAACCCGTTTGTTAACTATGATAATATGATTATCTTCATACAAGATTTGGATATTTTCAATAGTTGTTCGCATGGTAAAAGAAGAAATTTAATAATCTAAAGGATATTCGTTAATGGTATTTTCAATGAATTTTAACACCTCCTCTTTTCCTTTTCCTGTTTCTGCCGAAGTTTCAAAGTAAGTTGGAAATTCATCCCAAGTTTTTAATAAAGTTCGCTTGTATTGTGCAATATTTTTCTGAAGTTCAACACTGCTAATTTTATCGGTTTTGGTAAAAACAATACAAAAAGGAATTTGACTTATACCTAGCCACTCCATAAAATCTAAATCAATTTGTTGAGGTTCAATTCTAGAATCGATTAAAATAAATCCGTATAAAAGTTGTTCTCTGGCAGTGAAATATTTTTTTATAAATGATTGAAAATCAGCTTTAGTTGCTTTAGAAACTTTAGCAAAACCATATCCAGGTAAATCAACCAAAAACCAATTGTCATTTATTTTAAAATGATTGATGAGTCTTGTTTTTCCAGGTTTTCCAGATGTTTTAGCTAAACTTTTACGGTCAACTAACATGTTAATTAAGGATGATTTTCCTACATTGGAGCGACCAATAAAAGCAAATTCAGGTAATCGATCTTTCGGACATTTTGAAACATCGGAGTTGCTTATCACAAATTCTGCCGATTTTATTTTCATCATTTAATTATGATTATTGATTATACTAAATGAATTTTTTTTCTAATTCAATTTAGATAAATACTTAAGTTAAAATTGAAATGTCAGAAAATTATAATTTTCTTTTTGTAAGCCATTCTTCTAGAATTCTATTAAATTCTTCGGGTTGTTCCATCATGGCAACATGACCACAATTTTCAATCCAAAATAAATCTGAATTTGGTAACAATCTATTGAATTCTTGAGCAACTAAAGGTGGGGTAACAATATCATTTTTCCCCCAAATTACACAAACTGGCATTTTCATTTTTGGCAAATCTTTAGCCATATTATGACGGATAGCACTTTTAGCAATAGCCAAAACTTTAATAGTTTTACTTCTATTATTTACCGTTTCAAAAACTTCATCAACCACTTCTTTTGTTACAACATTGGGATTAAAAAAGACTTCTTCTGTTTTTTGTTTGATATATTCGTAGTTGCCTCTTTTTGGGTACGTATCGCCTAAAGATTTTTCGTATAAACCAGAGCTACCAGTTAAAATCAATGCCTTTACATCTTCTGGGTATAATTTAGAGTAATATAAAGCAATGTGTCCACCCAATGAATTACCCATAAGTATAACATCATTAAGTTGTTTATACTCAATAAATCTTTTGATGTATTTAGCTAAGTTTTTAACGTTAGTCTTTAATAAAGGTAAATCGTAAACTGGTAATGAAGGCATAATTATTCTGTAATTTTTTGTTGAAAAGTGTTTTAACACATCATCAAAATTACTTAAAGTACCCATTAATCCGTGTAATACGATTATTGGTTGTCCTTCTCCAGCTTCTATATAGTTAAAATCGTTGTCCTTTTTAAGGTAATTGATCATTGATTCATCATTTAATCAAGCGTACAAATGTAATCTTTTTTGCGCAAAATAACATTTTTTTATGTATGCCTATGGCAATTCATGGAAAAAAATATTAAAAAATTGACAATCAAAGAGATAGATTAAAATAGAGTGATTTAGGTTAAAAGTTATCAACAAAGTGGTAAAATGTGGTAAATTGTGGAGAAATTTATTTATTTTTGAATACAAAACTATACAAAAGTGACAAACCTAATCGGTACATATGAATGCAAAGTTGATTCAAAAGGGCGAATAATGTTAGCATCTTCGCTTAAAAAGCAACTTTCGGCTAATTTGCAGAGTGGGTTTGTGTTGAAACGATCTGTATTTCAGCCTTGTCTAGAATTGTATCCATTGAATGAGTGGAATTTGATGATGGAAAAAATCAATCAACTCAACAGGTTTGTTAAAAAAAATAATGATTTTATTAGAAGATTTACTGCAGGAGTAAAGATTGTGGAGCTAGACGGAAATGATCGTTTATTGATTCCAAAAGATTTATGTGTATTTGCAGGAATTTCAAAAGACATTGTCTTATCATCTGCGGTTAATATTATTGAAATCTGGGATAAAGACAAGTATGAAAATGCTATTGATGACGCTGTAATTGATTTTGCAGGTTTGGCTGAGGAAGTAATGGGAGATAAAATAGCTAGCAATCATGAGTTACCATAATCCAGTTTTATTAAAGGAGTGTATTAAAGGTTTAAATATTAAACCCGATGGTGTGTATGTTGATGTCACTTTTGGAGGTGGAGGTCACTCTAAAGCTATACTTGAACAATTAAATGAAAAAGGAAGGTTGTATGCTTTTGATCAAGATGAAGATGCCAAAAAAAACACTTTAAATGATGAGCGGTTTATATTAATTCCTCAAAATTTTAAGTTTTTAAAACGTCATTTAAAATTTCAAGGTGTTAAAAAAGTTGATGGAATTTTAGCTGATTTAGGAGTGTCTTCTCATCAATTTGATGTTGCCGAAAGAGGATTTTCAACCCGTTTTGAAGGTCGTCTTGATATGAGGATGAATACAAGCGAATCAATTTCTGCATATGAAATTATCAATAATTATACTGAAGAGCAAATTAGTAGTTTGTTGTTTCAATATGGGGAATTGAATAATGCTAGAGCAATGGCTAAAAAAATTGTTGAGGCAAGGAAAGAGCAAAAAATAGAAACAAGTATTCAGCTAAAAAATGTGTTATTGAGTTTTTTACCTCAAGGAAGAGAGCATAAAGTGATTGCTCAAGTTTTTCAAGCAATAAGAATTGAAGTCAACAAAGAAATGGAGGCTTTAAAAGATTTTTTGA
>JAMPYA010000210.1 GCA_023700885.1 Flavobacteriaceae bacterium | reverse complement strand
GAAGCTAATCCAATTTAATAATTTAAAATCCAGCGCTCGCTTGAGCGTTTTTTTGTTTAAAGTATTTTCAAAGCGGAGCTTTGTAAGGATCAGCGAAGCTAATCCAATTTAATAATTTAAAATCCAGCGCTCGCTTGAGCGTTTTTTTGTTTAAAGTATTTTCAAAGCTGAGCTTTGTAAGGATCAGCGAAGCTAATCCAATTTAATAATTTAAAATCCAGCGCTCGTTTGAGCGTTTTTTCTTATTAAAGTATTTTCAAAGCGGAGCTTAAAGAAGTTAAAAGTTAAAATGTTAAAAGTTGAAAGTAAAAAAAGTCTTTCCATTTGGGAAGGATTTAGGATGGGATAAAAAGTTAAAAGTAAAAAATAATCGACAAATCCATTACCAGATACCAACTACTTGATACTAGCTACTTTTTTCAATCCATCAATTTAATCATAGGATATTTTGTAATTTTTAGTTAACTTTAGGTGGTAAATCCGTCATGTCAAAAATTATGAAAGCAAATTTAATGGTGAAAGATATCATGACCAAAGAAGTAATTACTTTACATTTAAATGATTCTTTGGAATTAGCTGAAAAATTGTTTGATAAATTTAAAATTCGTCATATTCCTGTTGTAGAAAAAGGAGAGTTAATAGGAATGGTTAGCAAAACTGATTTGCTTAGAATTAGTTTTTTAGATTCATTAAGTGATGCAGAATCTACTGTAGATGAAGCTATTTATCAGCTTTTTTCTGTAGAACAGATTATGATAAAAAATGTTTTAACATTAGCGCCTAATATTAATATTAAAGAAGTAACAAAATTCTTTATTTCTAAAGAATTCCACGCTTTTCCTGTTGTAGAAAATAATAAATTAGTTGGAATTATTACCACAACTGATTTGCTTAAACATTTCCTAACTTGCTGTAAATAATTCTTAAAGCGTTGCTTTTTTCTTTAAACTTGCAATGGTTTTGATAGGATTTTCATTACTAAACACAAAATTTCCGGCTACAAATGCGTCAACTCCTATAGAAGATAATTGTTGAATGTTTGCATCGGTAACACCGCCATCAACTTCAATTAAAGCCTTAGAATTGTTTTCAATAATCATTTTTTTAAGTTGTTCAACCTTTTTATAAGTTGATTCAATAAATGATTGACCCCCAAAGCCTGGATTTACACTCATAATCAAAACTAAATCTAAATCAATAATTATATGTTCTAAAACAGAAACCGGTGTATGTGGATTTAAAGAAACGCCTGCTTTCATTCCTTCTGCTTTAATAGCCTGAATAGTCCGATGTAAATGAGTACAAGCCTCATAGTGAACGGTTAAAATATCAGCTCCGACTTTTTTAAAATCGGCAATATATTTATCTGGGTTTACAATCATTAAGTGAACATCTAACGTTTTTTTTGCATGTTTTTTTATAGCTTTAATTACTGGCATTCCAAAAGAGATGTTGGGTACAAAAACACCATCCATAACATCAATATGAAACCAATCTGCCTCACTATTATTGATCATTTCAATGTCTTTTTGAAGATTTGCAAAATCAGCAGAAAGTAAAGAGGGTGCTATTATTTTTGTCATGACTTAATTTTTGTACAAAAATAGGATAAAATAGAAAACCCTCTATAAAGGAGGGCTTTTTCTTTTAAATTTTTATCCTAAGTAAGTTAGTAAAATTTTGCTTCTAGAAGTATGTTTTAATCTACGAATTGCTTTTTCTTTAATTTGACGTACTCTTTCTCTAGTTAATAAAAAGGTTTCTCCTATTTCTTCAAGAGTCATAGGATGTTGATCTCCTAAACCAAAATATAATCTTATTACATCAGATTCTCTCGGAGTCAAGGTTTCTAAAGCACGTTCAATTTCTATTCTTAAAGACTCATGTAATAATGATCGGTCAGGATTTGGAGATTCACCAGAACGTAAAACATCGTATAAATTTGAATCTTCACCTTCAACCAAAGGAGCGTCCATAGATACATGACGACCAGAATTTTTCATGGATTCTTTTACATCACTTACGGTCATGTCCAGTTTTTTTGCAATTTCTTCGGCAGATGGTGGGCGTTCTTGTTCTTGTTCAAGAAAAGCGTACATCTTATTGATTTTATTGATGGAACCAATTTTGTTCAATGGTAAACGAACAATACGTGATTGCTCAGCTAATGCTTGAAGAATTGATTGACGAATCCACCAAACAGCGTAGGATATAAATTTAAATCCACGAGTTTCATCAAATCTCTTTGCAGCTTTAATTAAACCTAAATTTCCTTCATTGATTAAATCTGGAAGTGTAAGCCCTTGATTTTGGTATTGTTTTGCAACCGATACAACAAATCTAAGATTAGCCTTAGTTAATTTTTCTAGTGCTCTATTATCTCCAGCTTTAATTCTTTGAGCTAATTCTACTTCCATTTCAGCAGTAATTAATTCAACTTTACCAATCTCTTGCAAGTATTTATCTAACGACGCTGTCTCTCTATTGGTTACTTGCTTTGTAATTTTTAACTGTCTCATTTATGTATTGTTAAATTTCTAAAATTAAGGTGTCTATTACGTTATACGTAGATATACGTAAAAATGTTACAAAACGCCCAAAAATATTTTTATAAACCTACAAAAATAAATATTTGGGCATTCCCCGATGCGTCAAAATATGCATAGAAGTAAGCCTATTTTTTACTTTCGGGGTCGGGCTGTCAGCACTCGCTTTTTTGGTGTAATTATATTTCACAAAAAGAGCTCAAACAATTGCTTCCATCCCTAATGCAAAAAATCGATGAAACTAAATACGGTTTCGTAAAAAACAAAAAGATGTTCGCTCCTAAAATTAAAACAAGGGAGCATGCTCCCTTGTCAAAATATAAATAATTTATAAACTATTTTTTCTCTTCTCTCGGAGGTCTAGGTAACAAAGCTTTTCTAGAAACTTTATCTTTTTTGTTTTTAGGATCTACACCAAGATATTTAACCATAAAAACATCTCCCATTTTAACTACATCAGTTACATTTTCAGTTCGTTCCCAAGCCAATTCTGAAACATGAAGTAATACTTCATTTCCTGGGGCTTTAGTATATTCTACTACAGCACCAAAGTCAAGAAGTTTAATAACTTTAACTTCATAAGCCTCACCAACCTGAGGTTTAAAGATAATTGAATCTATTTTAGCAAGTACTTTTGCAATTCCGTCTGGATCAGTACCTAAAATTTCAACTTCGCCCTTTTCATCAACTTCATTGATAACTATTATGGTTCCGGTTGCTTTTTGTAATTCCTGAATTACTTTTCCGCCAGGACCAATTAATGCTCCGATAAAGTTTCCAGGAATAGTAACTTTAATAATTTTAGGTGCATATTTTTTAACATCAGCTTTTGGTTTATCAAGGACT
>JAMPYA010000031.1 GCA_023700885.1 Flavobacteriaceae bacterium | reverse complement strand
TAAATATAAAGACAGAGATATTAAAGCTGATAGTTTATATTATCATCAAATTAATGGTTTTATTTCAGCTTCAAGAAATTTAGTCATAACAGATTCTATTAACAATACAATTATAAAAGGCGGTTATGCAGAGTATTTTGAAAAAAAAGATTCAGCTTATGTAGTTCAAAAACCAGTTGCAATTATACTTGCAGAAAAAGATTCCATGTATCTTCATGGTGAAAAAATGTTGGTCGTTGGAAAATCTAACGAACGTAAAATTAGAGCCTTTCATAAGGTAAAAATATTTAAATCAGATTTACAAGGTAAATGCGATTCTGTTTATAGTAATCAAGCAACAGGAATTACTAAAATGATTCATAATCCAATTCTATGGTCTGATGGCAATCAAGTTACAGGAGATACTATTTATTTAATTTCGAATATTAAAACAAGTAAATTAGATTCTTTAAAAGTAATTAACAATGCTTTTGTAATCCAAAAAGATTCTAGTGGTTATAATCAGATTAAAGGAAAAAATATACTCGGAAAATTTATCGAGAACAAACTTAAAAAAATTAGAGTTAATGGTAACGGAGAGGTTATTAACTATTTAAGAAATGATGATAAAGATTTAGTTGGTATTTTAAAAATGAAATGTAGTGAAATTGAATTTGAGTTAGGCGATAATTCTATAAATTTCATCGACTTTCTTAGAAAACCAGATGGAATTACTTATCCCCCATCAAAATTTCCAAAAGAATTGGAACTTTTTAAAGGTTTCTTATGGCGTGATATAGAACGACCAAAAACAAAAGATGATATTTTTATCTATGATTAATGAAAATGAAAACAAATCGAGAATTATTTTTTAAACATCAGGCACAAACCACACCACATCCACTAGCGATTGAAATTGCTAAAGCTGAGGGATCTTATATTTACGATGTAAACGGTAAAAAATATCTCGATTTTGTGGCTGGTGTTTCCGCAAATACTTTGGGACACAATAATATAAAGGTTAATGATGCTGTAAAAAATCAGGTTGATAAATATATGCATGTGATGGTTTATGGTGAATTTATCCAACTGCCTCAAGTTGAACTAGCATCTCTATTGGCTAAAAATTTACCAGAAAGTTTGAACTGTGTTTACTTAACAAATTCGGGTACTGAAGCAACTGAAGGTTCTTTAAAATTAGCAAAAAGAGTTACCGGAAGAAGTGAAATTATTGCAGCAAATTTAGCCTATCATGGTAATACACAGGGCTCTATGAGTGTTTGTGGTGCCGAAAAACAAAATAGAGCTTTTAGACCACTTATTCCTGGTGTAAAATTTATAGAATTTAATAATATTAATGACTTACAAAAAATTACCCATAAAACGGCTGGAGTAATTCTTGAAACAATTCAAGGTGGTGCAGGATTTATTGAACCTACTAATAATTATCTTTCTAAAGTAAAGAAGCGATGTGAAGAAGTTGGTGCACTGTTAATTTTGGATGAAATTCAAACCGGAGTTGGAAGAACAGGGAAACTATTCGGATTTCAACATTATGGTGTTACTCCCGATATTTTTGTAACAGGAAAAGGATTAGGAGGTGGCATGCCGATTGGTGCTTTTATCTCATCATTTGAAAAGATTAATCTATTAAAAGAGCATCCAAAATTAGGACATATAACAACATTTGGTGGTCATCCTGTAATTGCAGCTGCCGGAGTTGCAACACTTAAAGAAGTTACAGAAACAGATTTAATGAAGCAGGTTTTAGTTAAAGAACAATTATTTAGAAAATTATTATTTCATCCTAAAATAAAAGAAGTTAGAGGCGTTGGCTTAATGTTGGCAGCTATGGTTGATAATGCAGATTTAGCTTCAAAAATTATTCTGAGATGTCTTGATAAAGGCTTAATCCTGTTTTGGTTACTTTTTGACGGAACAGCAATCCGTATTACTCCCCCACTTACAATTTCTGAACAGGAAATAATAGAAGGTTGTAGTATTATTATTGATTCAATAAACGAAATTTAACATTTTACTTCATTTTAAGATTCTAAATGTTAAACTATTGTTAAAATAGTACTAAGTAATACATAGTACTGTAACTTTTTTGATTTGAAATCGTTATATATATAAATTAACCTTTAAATATATAATTATGAAAACTGAGAAAAGAAAATTGGAATTAATAGGATTTCATGAAACAAAAAGAAACCTATGGAGTCGTTATAGAAGATTTTCACTTTGCACTAGATTGCAAAGAAATTGTAACGAGAACACCGTTTATTATAGCTATAATTTATAAAAGGATGCTATGAAACGAAACATAAAAATAATCCTGAAAGTTAATATTTCAGGATTACTTTTTTATAAGATCATCTAATTGACTTCTTACTTTTGCACTATTCCAGTTAGCAGCACCTGTTTTATTAATTACAATGGCTCCATTTTTATCAATTAAATAAGTTGCAGGAATACTTCTGGTAGTTAATAAACTTGGTTCTTGACTTAGCATATTATAAATTGGCAAATCATACTTGTTTTTTTCTATAAAAGGAATCACTTTGTCAGATCCTTCCTGTGTTACAAAAACAAAAATTACTTGATCTTTATAATCATTATACAAATCTTGTAAACTGGGCATTTCTGCAATACAAGGCGGACACCAGGTTGCCCAAAAATTGACAATTACAACTTTGTTTTTAGTAGTTTCAAAATCTAAATCAGCTGTATTTAAACCTTTTAATTGCCAATTATAATTGGTCAATTTTGCACGATCTTCAACATTTTCAATTGAGGGTGAAAAAGCAAATTGTCTCATTAACCAAGCACGTGAAGGTGGATATATAACTAATGCTAAAGCAGCAATAAATAAAATATTTGATATCATTTTTCGATTTAGGTTCATAGATTTTGAATAAAAATCAAGAAACTCCAACACGGAGTTTCTTGATTATAAAAAGTTCTATTAATTATGCTGTTTTTTAATCAGATTTAAAGCGCTCCCAGCTTTAAACCATTCAATTTGTCCCTCATTGTATGAGTGATTAACTTTAATCAATTCTCTTGTACCATCTTCATGTACAATTTCAATTGTTAATTGTTTTTCTGGAGCAAAATCAACCAAATCAATAAAATTGAAAGTATCATTTTCTAAAATTTTATTGTAATCTGCTTCATTTGCAAAAGTTAAACCTAACATTCCTTGTTTTTTAAGGTTTGTTTCATGGATTCTGGCAAATGATTTTACCAAAACAACATTAACACCTAAATGACGAGGTTGCATAGCGGCATGTTCTCTAGATGAACCTTCACCATAATTATGATCACCAACAACCATTGTTGGAATATGATTTGCTTTATAAATTCTTTGCACATCTGGAACAGCTCTATATTCTCCTGTTAATTGATTTTTAACCAAATTAGTTTTCTGATTAAAAGCATTAACCGCTCCAATTAAAGTGTTGTTAGCAATATTATCTAAATGACCTCTAAAACGCAACCATGGTCCCGCCATAGAAATATGATCTGTTGTACATTTACCTAGTGCTTTTATCAATAATTTGGCACCAATAATATTTTGACCATTCCAAGGTAAAAATGGTTCTAATAATTGCAATCTTTCAGAATTAGGAGCAACTTTTACAACGATGTTACTGCCATCCTTTGCTGGTTCAATAAATCCTGCATCTTCAACATCAAAACCTAAAAGTGGTAATTCGAAACCAGTTGGTTCATCTAACATTACTTCCTCGCCATTTTCATTGATTAATTTGTCAGTCAACGGATTGAAATCTAATCTTCCTGCAATAGCTAAAGCGGTTACCAACTCAGGTGACCCCACAAATGCTAAAGTATTTGGATTCCCATCAGCACGTTTGGCAAAGTTTCTATTAAAAGAATGTACAATAGTATTTCTTTCTTGCTTTTCAGCGCCTACTCTATCCCACATACCAATACATGGGCCACAAGCATTGGCAAATACAGTAGCACCAATTTTATCAAAAGTTTTAATAAAACCATCTCTTTCAACTGTATATCTAACTTGTTCAGAACCAGGAGTAATCATGAATTCTGCTTTTGTTTTTAAGTTTTTATCAGCTACTTGTTTAGCTAGTGAAGCAGCTCTTGAAATATCTTCATAAGATGAATTGGTACAAGAACCAATCAATCCCACTTCAATGTCAAGTGGCCAGTTATTTTTGATAGCTTCCTCTTTCATTTTTGAAATAGGAGTTGCTAAATCTGGGGTAAATGGTCCGTTAAGATGTGGTTCTAAATCTGATAAATTGATTTCTATAATTTGATCAAAATAAAGTTCAGGATTTTGATAAACCTCAGGATCTGCAGTTAAATAATCTTTAACAGCATTAGCAGCATCAGCCACATCATTTCTATCAGTAGAACGTAAATAACGTTCCATAGATTTATCATAACCAAAAGTTGACGTTGTAGCTCCTACCTCCGCTCCCATATTACAAATAGTTCCTTTACCAGTACAAGATAGAGATTTTGCACCTTCGCCAAAGTATTCAATAATAGCGCCAGTTCCTCCTTTAACAGTTAAAATACCGGCAACTTTTAGAATTATATCTTTTGGAGCAGTCCACCCTGATAATTTTCCGGTTAATTTTACTCCAATCAATTTAGGGAATTTTAATTCCCAGGCCATTCCTGCCATTACATCAACAGCATCTGCTCCTCCTACACCAATAGCAATCATTCCTAAACCACCTGCATTTACAGTATGTGAATCGGTTCCAATCATCATTCCTCCAGGAAATGCATAATTTTCAAGGACTACTTGATGTATAATTCCAGCACCCGGTTTCCAAAATCCGATTCCATATTTACTAGAAACTGATTCAAGAAAATTAAAAACTTCATTGCTGCTCTCGTTGGCACGTTTTAAATCAGTTGCGGCATCAACTTTTGCTTGAATTAGATGGTCGCAATGTACCGTTGTTGGTACTGCTACAGACTTTTTACCTGCATGCATAAATTGTAATAATGCCATTTGTGCTGTAGCATCTTGACAAGCAATTCTATCAGGAGTAAAATCTACATAATCAGTACCTCTTTTAAAGGATGTTGTCGCTTTTCCATCCCAAAGATGATTATAAAGTATTTTTTCTGATAATGTTAAGGGTTTTCCTACCACTTCTCTTGCAGCATCTACTCTATCTTTCATTCTGTTATAAACACTATGAATCATTTCAATATCAAAGGCCATATTTTCTTATTTAAATTGTTATTTTAATTTGAATTGCAAATTTAAGCAATAGAAGTTGAAATTAAAAATCTTTAATAGAATAGTGATATGATTAAATTAAATTTAATATTTAGTCAAAAATGATGAAATAAATTTTTAATAATTGAATATTTGATATGATTATTCATTAAAAATTAATTAGAAATGAGTTTGATTAGTAGTATTCAATCTAGATGAATGAAACATCAATTCACTTTATTTTTAATAAGTCATCTATGATAATAGAAAATTAAAATAAAAAAGCAGATCTATAAGCCGGATTCTGTATTTTTAAGTATTAAGGAAGCTCAATATTTAAAAATTCTCATCATTTATCTAAACTAATAATTACTTATTAGCTTTAGCTGCCTACCCCTTGAAATTGAGCGAGTAACTCTTGAACTTCAATATACATGGCATTTCACCGCATAGAGTTTACCTGGTTTCACTACAGCCTAACTGTACATACTTTCTGTTGCACTTGTCCTCGGTTCACACCGGGCGGTCATTATCCGCTATGCTACTCTGTGGTGTCCGGACTTTCCTCCCCGACAAGTCGGGGCGATAAGACGATCTGCTTTTTGCAAAGGTATGTATAATATATAAAAAAACCCACTCAAGATTGAGTGGGAAAATTGCTATGAAAAAGAAAAAGTATCATTAGACTTATCTAATGATATAACAAAGATAATAAGTTAATTAATTAATACAAATCTTTTTCCATTTTTTTTTGTTATGAAAACATATCTTTTACTTTATCAAAAAAAGATTTATCAGTACTGCTAGGGTTTGGTATAAAATTTTCATCAAATAACATTTCTTCAAAAAAGTCTTTTTGTTTCTTAGAAAGTGTTTTTGGAGTCCAAACATTAACATGAATTAATAAATCTCCCTCTCCGTAATGCTCTAAACTTGGTAATCCTTTACCTCTTAATCTAAGAATTTTACCTGATTGAGTTCCTTCATCAATTTTAATTTTAACTTTTCCTGTTACCGTTTCAATTTCTTTATTAACTCCAAGAGCAGCTTCAGGATAACTTATATATAAATCATAATGTAAATTAGAACCTTCACGTTTTAATTTTTCATGTTCTAATTCTTCTATAATAACAATTAAATCTCCCGAAACCGAATCTGATCCTGGGGCTTCATTACCTTTTCCTGTAACTTTTAATTGAACACCATCAGAAACTCCAGGTGGAATTTTAATCGATACGGTTTCTTCGTTAATAATAAGTCCATTTTCATCAGATCCTGTTGGTTTATTATTGAGTTGTTGGCCAGCACCATGACAAGTCGGACAGGTACTACTAGTTTGCATTCTGCCTAAAATAGTTTGTGTAACCCTCATCACTTGCCCGCTTCCATTACATGTAGAACAATTTTTGTAAGAGACTCCACCGGCTTGAACTTTTCTTTTTACTTTAACTTTTTTCTCTACTCCTTTTGCAATTTCCTCTAAAGTTAATTTTACTCGAATTCTCAAGTTACTGCCTTTTACGCGCGCTCTACCACTAGATCTTCCACCTCCAAATCCACTACCAAAAGCTCCGCCAAAATGACCGCCGAAAATATCGCCAAATTGACTGAATATATCTTCCATATTCATATGACCACCATAATGACCACCGCCTCCATTTTCAAAAGCAGCATGACCATATTGATCGTATCTGGCTTTTTTATTGTCATCACTTAAAACCTCGTAAGCTTCAGCAGCTAATTTAAACTTTTCTTCAGCTTCTTTATTATTTGGATTTTTATCCGGATGATACTCAATAGCTTTTTTACGATAAGCTTTTTTAATTTCAGCAGCGCTGGCTGATTTATTGATTCCTAATATTTCGTAATAATCTTGCTTCATTTTTTTTGTATTATTGTCCAGTTATTACTTTAGGAAAACGTACAATTTTATCACCTAATTTGTAACCTTTTTCAATTACTTCTACAATTTTTCCTTTTAAATCATCTGTTGGAGCAGGAATAATTGTTATTGCTTCATGTAAATCTGCATCAAAAATATCTCCAGATTTAACAGTGATTTCTTCTAAACCTTTTTGTTTAAGTGTTGATTTAAATTTATTTTGAATAAGTTCTACTCCCTTCAATAAATTTTTATCTTTTACTTTAGTTATTTCAGTAACGGCTCTTTCAAAATCATCTAAAATAGGAATCAATACGGTCATTAATTCTTGGTTAGCGGTTTTATAAAGCTCTATTCTCTCTTTTGAAGTTCTTTTTTTGTAGTTTTCAAATTCTGCAAAAAGTCGAAGAAATTTATCCTTTTCAATTTTTAATAAATCTGCATCTGAAATTACTTCTTTTACTTTTTCTACTTCTTCTTCAGTTTTTTGATCTTTAATTTCTTGATTTTCAACAAGATCATCTGTTTTAAAATCTTCTGCTTCTTTTTTAGATTTTCCGCTCATAAATTAACTGCTTATATTTTATCGATTTTTTTCTAGCAAATTCATTGCCATACTTTAAAAAGTGTCAAATTGTCATTATAAAAAATTCCCCCGCATTTGCGGGGGAAATAATTAATCTATTCTTTCGATTTTAGCACCTATAGCGCGCAAGCGCTCGTCAATTCTTTCGTAACCTCTATCAATTTGTTCAATGTTTTGAATAATGCTTGTTCCTTTTGCTGATAGTGCTGCAATCAACAATGATACTCCAGCTCTAATATCTGGAGAAGATAAAGTTGCACCTCTTAATGGAAATTCATGGTTCATTCCGATTACTGTAGCACGATGAGGGTCGCAAAGAATCACTTTTGCTCCCATATCTATTAGTTTATCTACAAAAAATAAACGGCTTTCAAACATTTTTTGATGAATTAAAACACTTCCTTTCGCTTGAGTCGCCACTACTAAAACGATGCTCAATAAATCTGGCGTAAATCCGGGCCACGGAGCGTCAGAAACTGTTAGAATAGAACCATCAATATATTTTTGAATTTTGTATCTTTTTTGAGCAGGAATATAAATATCATCTCCTTTACGCTCTAATTTAATGCCTAATTTTTGAAATACCCTTGGAATAATCCCGAGGTTGTCCCAACTAACATTTTTAATGGTTAACTCAGATTTTGTCATGGCTGCCATACCAATCCAACTTCCTATTTCAATCATATCTGGCAAAATACGGTGGGTACATCCATGTAAATTTTGTACACCTTCAATGGTTAATAAGTTAGAACCAATACCTACTATTTTGGCACCCATGCTATTTAACATTTTACACAGCTGTTGAATATAAGGTTCGCATGCTGCGTTGTAAATAGAGGTAGTTCCATTAGCTAAAACAGCTGCCATAATAATGTTTGCAGTTCCAGTTACCGAAGCTTCATCTAACAACATTGCAGTTCCTTTTAATTCTTTAGCTTCTACTCCGTAAAAATGTTCTTCTTCATTAAAACGAAATTTAGCGCCTAAACTGATGAATCCCTCAAAATGTGTATCTAATCTTCTTCTGCCAATTTTATCGCCTCCAGGTCTAGGAATATATCCTTTCCCAAAACGAGCTAATAGAGGTCCAACTAACATAATAGAACCTCTTAATGAACTTCCATCTCTTTTAAACTCTTCAGATTCTAGGTATTTTAAATTGATGTCATCTGCCTGAAATTCATACGAATTAGTATCAAGTTTATTGACTTTAACACCTAATTCTCCTAAAATAAAAATTAATTTATTGACATCTAAAATATTTGGAATATTGTGAATGGTTACTTTCTCTGGAGTTAGTAAAACAGCACAAACAATTTGTAAGGCCTCATTCTTGGCTCCTTGTGGTGTAATTTCACCTGATAAAGGAAAGCCTCCTTCAATTTTAAATTTTGCCATGGGTTAATTTCTAGGTTTTTTGGTGAAATGTTTTTTTGACTTTGTAAAAGTTTTCTTTTGTTTGGAATCGATTGGAATATCAACACTTAATTCTGTGTTTTCAGGAAGTGATAATTTTCCTTTTGATAACTCTTTTAAATGTGTAAATATAACTGTATCATCAACGGTATCTTTATTCCAAATTAAATAACATTTTTTCATGTGATTAGCGATGGTCAGAATCAATAAATCTTTCATTTCATTATCCTCCCAACTAACTGCTACATCAATCATCGTTTGAATATTGTTGCCATAAAAACGGTATTTTGATGCCGATTTTGGATAAGCTAACCCTTCTGGTTTTTCTAATAAAACTTCTTTAGTAAGTTTATCATAAGGAGCATCTACATCTAATTCAAAATTAGACATGATAAAAAGTTGATCCCAAAGTTTGTGTTTAAAATCTGGTACATCTCTTAGATGCGGCTGTAGATTTCCCATAACATCAATAATGGCAAGTGCCATGGTATTGCGTTCTTCTTTGCTTTCAAGGGTTTTGCAGTGATTTATTAATTTCTGAATATGACGTCCATACTCAGGTATTATCAAATGTTCCCTATCGGTATTGTATTCTAATTCAAAATCCATAGAAGTGTATATTAACTTTTGAAGTAAGTTTTTCTAATAAAGATGCAAATTAACACATTTATTTGGGTTTCACAATTATATCAATTGCAGTTTAGCAAACTGAAGTAATAATTTTTTTACACCTGCTTTTTCAAATTTTATTTCAGCCTTACTGTTTGGCCCCACGCCTTCAATATTCAAAACTTCTCCTTTTCCAAAGGTTTCATGAAAAACAAAATTACCTATTTGAACATTTGTAATTGCTCCTTGAGTTTTAGGTCTTATTTCTGAAACTTTCTTTAAATTCTTAGGTATATTAAGTGGTATTTTAGGTTGTGTATCAGGGATTTTACTTCCGAAAATATCGGGTTTTAAAAAGCTGGAAGTTTTTGTTGAAGTCCCATTATTTCTTTGTTTTCCTATAAACTCGGTGTACTTTTCATCAATCTCATCAATAAATCTACTTGGCTCAGTATCATTAAATTGCCCCCATCTACTTCTATAGAGAGAATAGGTAATAATAGCTTGATTTTCTGCACGTGTTAATGCTACGTAAAAAAGTCGACGCTCTTCCTCTATTTCAGTTCTAGAATTAATACTCATGGCTGATGGAAATAAATTCTCTTCAACTCCAACAATATAGACCATTTTAAATTCTAAACCTTTTGCAGAATGAACCGTCATTAAAGAAACTGTATTTTGGGCTTCAGGGTCTTCTTTATCAAAATCTGTGGCTAAGGCAACATTTTGAAGAAAATTGGTTAAAGAAGTATCTCCATCTTCTAAATCTTGTTGTTCAATGATAAAAAATCGAATACCATTGAGTAACTCTTCTACATTTTCTATTCTACTAGTAGATTCAAAAGCATCTTCTTTTTTTAATTCATTCAGTAAAAATGTTTTATTAACCACATGATTGGCTATTTCAAAAGCATCTTCAGACTCAGACATTATCTTTAAACTTTTAATAAGCATTGTAAAATCTGAAAGTTTTTGTTTTGTTCCTGAATTAATGCCTACTTCAATAGTATCTAAATTTTCTGCAATATGAAATAATGATACTTTTAATTCATTGGCTTTAACAATAAGTCGATCAATGGTAGTTTGTCCAATTCCTCTAGCAGGATAATTAATGATTCGCTTAAATGCTTCTTCATCATTGTGATTTTCTATTAGGCGTAAATAAGCTAAAATATCTTTAACTTCTTTCCGTTGATAAAAAGACAATCCTCCGTAAATTCTATACTTTATATTTCTTTTTCTCAGCGCTTCTTCTAAAGCCCTAGATTGAGCATTAGTTCTATAAAGTACTGCAAAATCAGTATTTTGTAGTTGATGTTGCATTTTGTTTTCAAAAATGGAACTGGCCACAAAACTACCTTCTTCGGCTTCTGAATAGGTTTGAATTATTTTTATTTTTTCTCCTTCATCATTTCCTGTCCATATTGTTTTATCCAATTTTGTTTGATTATTTTCTATAACGCTATTAGCAGCCGAGACAATATTTTTAGTAGATCGATAATTTTGCTCTAATTTAAAAATTTTGATATCTGAATAATCTTTCTGAAAATTGAGAATGTTTTGAATATTAGCACCTCTAAAGGCATATATACTTTGAGAATCATCACCAACAACACAAATATTCTGAAAACGGTCTGCTAATGCTCGAACAATTAAATATTGCGAATGGTTTGTATCTTGGTACTCATCGACTAAAATATATCTAAATCTATTTTGATATTTGGCTAATACTTCTGGAAATCTAGCCAATAACTCGTTGGTTCTGAGTAAAAGGTCGTCAAAATCCATAGCACCTGCTTTAAAACAACGATCTACATAATGTTGATAAATCTCCCCCATTTTAGGTCGCATTGCAGCGTTGTCAGCTTCAATTAATTCTGGTGTATTGTAATAGGCTCTAACAGTTACAAGATTATTTTTATATTTAGAAATCCTGCCAAACACTTGTTTTGGTTTGTAGATTTCTTTATCTAATTGCAATTCTTTAATGATAGAAGTAATGAGTTTAACAGAATCATCGGTATCGTAAATGGTGAAATTGGAAGGAAATCCGAGTTTATCAGCTTCTGAACGTAGCATTTTAGCAAATATAGAGTGGAAAGTTCCCATCCAAAGACTTTTTGCCAAACCTTCACCAACAACACTTGCAATCCTATTTTTCATCTCTTTAGCCGCTTTATTGGTAAAAGTGAGTGATAAAATTTGAAAAGGATCTACTCCTTGCTGAATTAAATAGGCAATTTTATAGGTTAAAACGCGCGTTTTTCCGGAACCTGCTCCGGCAATAATCATCATCGGACCTTCTTTTTGTAAAACAGCTTGTTGTTGCGGTAGATTTAATAATTTTAAGTAATCTTCCAATGGATTTTTTTGTTTTCAAAAGTACCATTACTATCTATAAAATACAATAAAAGTTGTTGACAATAATTTTTAAAAATGTTTAAGGTTTAAAGTTCGACTCACTTCAAGGATTTAAGTTTTTTTCGTTTAAAGTTAAAATTTCTCAATTCTTTATACTCACTACTCAATTCTATCAAATACAAATTGATATAGGTAATAAAAACATAAACTACTAAATAACAGCACACTTGCTAAAAGAATATACCAATTAAAATTCGGAATGATTTCTTTAAAAATCCAAATATAAAAACCCTGAGAAAAAAGTAATATTTCTGTGATGAATACGCTCATCAGAAAAATATAGAAAGTGAGTTTACTTCCAAAATTTTGCAATAATTTCAGACTCATTTGTATCAATAAGATTAAAAATAAACTCATAAAAAGCAAGGTAAATAAATGTAAATAACCAATGATTAAATAGGATTTTAATGCAATAGATTGCTGAACAATCTCTGGAAAAGCTGATGATAATTGAGCAAACACTTTAAGTGAATAGGCAATTGTAATGGTGTAGATAATAACTTTTTGAATAAAAATTAATTTATGTTCTGATATAATTTTTAAAACAATCGGAATTAAATAAAACAAGGTAATAACTTGTATAAATGCTGCCAAAAATCCTATATAATTTAAAAGTATTGGCACATCACTCCAAAGAACTGATAAAGCATATGCAGGAATACAAGCTACATTGGTTAGGATAAAAAACTTTGTAGTTTTCTTTGATAAATCTACATTAAGATTATGATGGAAATAATTGAGAAAAATTCCGAATAAAGCAAAAACAAAAAAACCATTATACAAAAAATGCAGGTAAAAATAGACTCCGTTATAATACAATGATGTTTTGCCCAAAGTAACTGCAATTGGACCTATTGCCCATATAGCAACACTTGAAATTAAGTAATAATAAACTGCCCATTTTACAAATTTTACAGCTATTGTATTAAATAAGTTTTGATTTAAATCTTTTAAAAAGTGATAAAAATACAAGTATGATGCAAGACCAAATAGGGTTAGAAATGTAATAGAGAAAAACTTATATCCTTGTAACGGAAAGCTTATAAACATTCCCAAAATTGTTACAATAAAAAGAACAAATAGTATTTGATAAACCTTTTTTCTTTGCTGATTTTCATCTAAAAAATAGTGATTCATAAAAGTTATTGTAGCTAAGAATCCCCAACCTAAAAAAGCTACATGAGAATGACCTTGAGCAAGCCAAGTGTGCATAATGTTTTTAAAAGGTAAAAAAAAATTAATTCTCAATAAAAGTCCATAAAATGCAGATATCAAAAAGAATAAGAACGCAATATGGAGCTTTGATTTGAAACTTATCATCATTTGTCTAATTTTTAATAGAACAAATAAACTCATTTTAGAAGTTTAAAACAAAAAAAACCACGCTTTGGCGTGGCTTTTTTAAAAAACAAAGTTTGGTATATTTTTATTAATTCAATTTATAACTGAATCCAGCCATAATTAAATCAGTTGTCATAGTGTAAGAAACACTGCTTTCTGGTATTGCTCCAAGAGGATTTGTTGGACTAGCCATCATTGGATTGTACATTGGTCCACCAGTTGCATCACCACTATCACCATGGTGATAAACAGCGTTTAAAGTCAAATTATCATTAAGTTCATAACCAAATCCAAATTGGTAAGCATTTTTAATAATTGCTGTCGCCGGAGTTGAGAAGAACGCTAATTCAGGTTTAATTGGGTTGCTACTGTAGGTGTATCCAACTCTTAAAGGTAATTTGTCAATTCCTTTGTATTGAACTCCTAAAGAAAGAATTTGAATGTCTTTCCAACCAAAACCTTTAACTGAACCAAATTGAGTCCATCCAGATTGATCAAAACCAGCGGTATTTTCGTAATCTACCTGACGGAAATCAAGAGCAAAATCAAAATTATCATTTGTATAACCAGCTCCAATAGAATATATCGCTGGATAATTCATGTTAAAAGAATTTTCACTTTTTGAATTATCAAGATACGTGTTCTCAAAATCAAAATCAGTAAAATATTGTGGAGTTTTATAGTTAGCACCTAGTTTTAAACCACTTTCTCCTTGGTAAAAAATTCCTACTTGACCACCAAAACCAAATGACCCAGTTTTATCAGTGTATGGATAACCAGCCATTGATGGGTTTGCTGTTGGGTTAGGTCCTAGTTGCAAGTTAGCATAGTTAAAAGTAGGTGTAAATCCGATAGAAACTTTTTTAGAAATTTCATAAGCATAACTAAAACCAACTTGTAATAACATATATTCAGAACGTAAGGTTCCAAATCCCATAGCAGCTTGCGGATAGTTAATAGGATTAGAATTGATCATGGGATTAAAAGTAGCACTAAAAGGATTATTAGCTTCTTCAGGAAAGGTTACTCCAAATCCGCTGATACCAAATGCAGAAATCCCATAAGTGTGTTTACTGTCTGCTTTTCCCCAAACATATGCTAATGCCGGCATAATAGAAATGCCTTTATCATCTACAGTAGTTCCAGAAACACCTGGTGCGCCTGGACCTAACATCCCTGCCGGTAATGAAGAACTCAATTTAGGAGCTGAAAAGAACGTTCCAACATTTACTGATAAAATTTTACCGTTAAATGTTGAAAGTGCAGCAGGATTCCATTGTAAAGCTCCATTAATGTCTAATGGTTGTGCCGTTGCAGCCCCACCCATAGACATATTTACAGCACCGATACCTTGCATTAAATGTCCAACTTGTGAGAATGTTGAAACACTTAAAAATAAAATAAATAATTGAATAAATTTTTTCATTTTGAATATGATTTTTGAATTAAAATTATTTGTAACATTTGTTACATAAAAAGCTATTTAACAAGTTTATAATCAATATGTTACACGCTATATTTATGTAATCTTATACAAATGTAAAAGGAGGATTTCTGAGTTTTAATGACAAAAATCATGTTTTTTATATAATAAAAAAAAGGTAAAACTTTTACAAGTTTTACCTTTACAATGTATGAGTTAAAATGCTGATTTGTTGTGATATAGAAATTTAAAAATTTAATTTTAAACCAACATTAAAATTTGTGCCTTTTGTTACATAACCTAAATTTTCAATATAATCTTCATTTAAAAGATTGAATACATCCGCAAAAACACTTAATCGATCATTAATTATTTCAGATTTAAAACTTAAATTAAATAATTGGTATGATTTCAAATTCACAATAGTTGCAGGCCAATCTCTAAAATCTTGAGCAGTTCTCTTACCATTATATTGATATTGCACAGCTATTGAACTTTTAGTTGAAAAAGCATAATCAACATTAGCATTCCATTTCACTTTCGGAATTAAGTAACTATTTTCATTATTTAATTTGGTGTAGGTATGATTAAGTCTAAAATTTAAAGCGTTAGAAACTTTATAGGTCAACTCATTTTCGATTCCTCTAAATAATTGTTTTCCGTCTTGATTGTAATAATAAGATTCCCAAGTAGTAAAATCTGTATAAAAACCAATTTTATTGGTTTCTTCTCTAAAAAAATAAGTTTGATTAAGACTCAATTTTTTATCAAATAATTGCATATGATACCCTACTTCATAAGTTGTTGATTCTTCTGGACTTAAATCTAAATTACCATATGATGAATACAACTGATATAAACTTGGAGTTATATAAGCAGTACTGGCAGAAGCCATTAAATTTATATTAAGCTTTGAAGTTGAAATAAAATAAGAAGGATTAACATTGTAAACTAGGTGATTTCCATAGTTTTCATGCATATTTAACCGTCCTCCAACATTGAGATTGAAACCTTTTTTTCCCTGATAAACGGCTGTAATATAAGGATCTACCATATAAAAATGAGCCATCTCTTTCTCTAAAATATCATAAGAGGTATTATAGTTAGTATTGTGTTGCTGATAATCAACCCCAGTTATTACATTCCAACGTTGACCAAATGTGAGTTTATTGAAAATATCGGCGGTAATACTTTCAGAACTGAAATCGGATATTCCGTATTCATTGTTGTCATTTCTGTTAATGGTTTTAAAAGCAACATTTCCTTTCAATACACCTTCTTTAAATTTATAGATAGGACTTAGCGCAAACATCGTTTCTTTATTTTTATAGTGATTGATTTCAGAATCAGTAAAGGCAAAATCATAATCGTGTTTTATATTTCTGATGGTTCCGGTTCCACTTATTGAAAATTGATTAGAAAAAGTGTATCCTACTTTAGCTAATAAATTAGTTTGTAAAAAGGGATCAGTTT
>JAMPYA010000209.1 GCA_023700885.1 Flavobacteriaceae bacterium | reverse complement strand
ACTTACAAGAATATAGAAATTACGAAGCAACTAAACAAGTTATTGATGAACTTCACTCCATAACTACAAAAAAGTGGAATATCATGGAAATTTGTGGCGGACAAACACATAGCTTAGTAAAAAATGGAATCTTAGAATTACTTCCATCAAACATACGTATGATTCACGGTCCTGGTTGTCCGGTTTGCGTAACACCTTTAAATTTAATTGATAAAGCCATTGAATTATTAGAACAAGGAGTCATTATTTGTTCTTTTGGAGATATGATTCGTGTACCGGGAAGTAAAAAAAGTTTGTTAGAAGCGAAAGCAAATGGAGGCGATTTGCGTATTTTATATTCACCTTTAGAAGCTGTAAGCATTGCTAAAGAAAATCCGACAAAAGAAGTGGTGTTTTTTGCAGTTGGGTTTGAAACTACCGCTCCGGCCAACGCTTTATCTGTTTTACATGCTCAAAAAGAAGGACTTTCTAACTATTCAATTTTAGTATCACATGTATTAGTTCCTCCGGCAATGGAAGCCATTTTAGCCGATGAATTCAGTTCAATCGATGCTTTTTTAGCGGCTGGTCATGTGTGTGCCATTATGGGTTATCAAGCATATCACCCTATTTCTAAAAAATATAAAGTTCCTATCATTATTACAGGTTTCGAACCTTTAGATTTGGTTCAAGGAATTTATTTTGCGGTAAAACAATTGGAAGAAAATAAATATGAAGTAGAAAATCAATATACACGCGCTGTAAAAGAAGAAGGAAATAAAACCGCTATCGCAGTAATTAAACAAGTTTTTGAAATTGGAAATAGAGAATGGCGCGGAATTGGCGAAATTCCCAATAGTGGATATGTTTTGAGCGATGCTTTCAAAAATTTTGATGCCGAAAAAAAATTTAATATCAGCCATATAAAAGTGCCAGAAAACGAACTTTGTATTGCCGGATTGGTTTTAAAAGGCATTAAAAAACCGATGGAATGTTCACAATTTGGAAAAAATTGCAATCCGTCTAATCCATTAGGTGCCCCAATGGTTTCCTCCGAGGGTGCTTGTGCTGCTTATTATCATTTTTCAATCGTATAATATTTTCAACTATGAGTCAAATTTTACATGCTGAAACCATCAATTTAGGTCACGGAAGTGGTGGCGAATTAACCAGAAAACTGATTGATGAATTAATCTTTAACACCTTTGACAATGTTTATTTAAATGAAAAACACGATGGTTCTATTGTAGAATTGGACGGAAAAATTGCTATGTCAACTGATAGTTTTGTGATTTCTCCTATCTTTTTTAAAGGCGGAAATATTGGTGAATTGGCGGTAAACGGAACTGTAAATGATGTGGCAATGTGCGGTGCCATTCCTAAATTTCTCTCTTTAGCATTTATTATTGAAGAAGGATTGAAAGTTTCAGATTTTAAAAACATCATCCATTCCATCAAAAATGCAGCCGATAAAAGTGGAGTTCAAATTATAACCGGCGACACCAAAGTTGTTGAAAAAGGAAAAGGCGATCAAATTTTTATCAATACTACCGGAATTGGGAGTGTTCATCCAAACGCTTCTATTTCATCAAAAAACATAAAAGTGGGTGATAAAATTATCATCAACAACAACATAGCCCAACACGGAATGGCAATTATGTCGCAACGCGAAGGACTTCAATTTGAGTCGGATATTGTGAGTGACACCACCAATCTAAATCATTTAACCAAAAAAATGTTGGATACATTTGGTAATAAAATTCATTTTTTTAGAGATCCAACCCGTGGCGGTTTAGGAAGTGTATTACATGAAATTGCCAATGATTGTCATTTAGGGATTGAAATATCTGAAAATAACATTCCGCTAGAAAAACAAGTGGCTGCAGCTTGCGAAATTTTAGGATTAGACCCTTTGTATGTTGCCAATGAAGGTGTTTTTATTACCATAGTTGAAGCTGATATTGAACATGAAATAATAAAGCTGATGCATCAGGATGAAAATGGAAAAAATGCCATTTGCATTGGCGAAATTGTTTCAGAACATCCTAATAAAGTAGTTTTAAAAAGTATTATTGGCGGAAAACGTATTGTAAGTCCGTTAATAGGTGAACAGCTTCCGAGAATTTGTTAATTAAATAAGCCAATAAATTCCTATAACTACAGCAAACATACCTCCTGCTAATCGAATACCTTTAAAAAAAGTTGGATTATGCTCTTGATTTGAATACTTGGTAACTGTATTTAAAACAATTGTATATAAAGTCATCGCTAAAACCGTTCCCGTGGCAAACCCAACTAAATAGTTTATAGCGTCCCATTGGGTTTCAAAACTCAATACCGGTAAAAACAGTATAAAATGAGCGATTCCGGCTAATCCGTGTAAAAATCCAATAGAAAATGACGCCAGTACATGCTGTTTTTGTTGATTTTTATGAGCATGGATATGTGAATCTACTACTTTATGAATATGTTCATGTACATGAATTATAGGCTCTTTATCGACATGAATATGAGGATGTATATGTGATTTATCTTTTTTAAATATTTTATAAAAAGCCCATAAACCTATAATAATTAATACAAAACCAACTAATTGTTCACTATACATTGAAATAGCATCAATTGGAATAATTTCCTTGAAAATTGTAAATAAAACCCCAATTGATATCATTCCTGTCAAATGACCAAAACCCCAAGAAAGACCAATTTTCCATGCTTTCTTTTTGGTTTCAATTACTAATGGCGTTACCGCTGCTAAATGGTCTGGACCTGAAACCACATGTATCATAGACGAAAGTGTACCCGCAAAAAAAGGAAAGTGTAGCATTGGTTAAAATTTGATTTAAAAATAAGGAAATAAATTCTATTTTTAATTTAAGTTTTATTTTTATCGTTTTTTAAGTACAATTAAATATGTATCAAAAAGCCACAAAGTTTTTACGTTTATTTTTTAGTGATTCCATCCTTTTTAAATATGGATTTAATATCTCTCCAATGTATCGCCGTACAACAGGAAGAATTACTTTTGTTGCTGATGATCTACTTCAAATTAATGTAAAAATTCCGATAAGTATTAAAAATAGAAATTATGTTGGTAGTATTTTTGGAGGCAGTTTATATGCTGCTACCGATCCTATTTTTATGATTCAGCTCATTCATATTTTAGGCGATGCCTATGTAGTTTGGGATAAAGCGTCAACAGTACAATATAAAAGACCTGCCTTTTCAAATGCTTTTGCAACATTTCTATTTACTTCACAAGAAATTGCTCAAATTAAAAGTGAAGTTGCATTAAAAAAAGAACTGGAAATTGTAAAGCATATAAATATTACTGATATCAACGGGACTGTTTATACAGAACTTGCTAAAACACTATACATAGCTGATAAGGCATTTTATAGAGAAAAGAAAAAAATAAAACAAATTT
>JAMPYA010000030.1 GCA_023700885.1 Flavobacteriaceae bacterium | reverse complement strand
TCTTCTCCTGTTTTGAACTGTTTTAAAAATTCATCGGTTAATAATTCGTCTTTTTTCATAAGTGTATAAAATTTAAAATTAAACAAAAAAATATCGAGGTTTGCAAACCCCGATATTTTTTAACTTACACACTTTGTAGGATAGTCCTATATAATAAAAAGGGCTGTAAAATATTTACAGCCCTTTTTATTTATTGATAAATAGAAATTTAATAATTGACGTATTCTACAATTTCTAGGTTATAACCTGTCATTCCAACACGTTTTCTATTGTGAGTTGAATTAGACAAAACTCTTAATTTTTCTATTCCTAAATCATGAATTATTTGGGCTCCAATACCGTAATCTTTTTCATCCATACGCAATCTGATTGAAGTCTGTTCTTCAATATTTTGTTGTTCTCTTAGAGTAGCTAAACGCTCTTCTAAATTTAATGAGTTATTTTCTTGATTGATAAAAACTACAATTCCTTTTCCTTCTTTGTTAATCTTTTCAAAAACATTTTTCAATTTTTTATCCGGATTGGTAGTTAATGTTCCAATAATATCATTGTTTATTAAAGTAGAATTAACTCTAACTAAAACAGGTTCCCCTTTTTCCCAACTTCCTTTTTTCAAAGCGATATGAACTAATTTATTGGTATTTTGCTTGTAAGCAATGAGTTGAAATTTTCCAAAGCGAGTTTCTACTTCAAAATCTTCAATTTTCTTGATAAGAGAATCGTGTTGCATTCTATAAGAAACTAAATCTTCAATAGAAATCACTTTTAAATCAAATTTTTGAGCAATTTCAAATAATTCCGGAAGTCGAGCCATGGTGCCATCTTCATTCATTATTTCAACAATAACTCCGGCAGGTTCCAAACCGGCTAAACGCGCTAAATCAATAGCAGCTTCTGTATGACCTGTTCTTCTTAAAACACCACCAAGTTTAGCTTTTAAAGGGAAAATATGCCCAGGTCTTCTTAAATCATGTGGTTTGGTAGATTTATCTGTAAGTGCTTGAATAGTAATTGCTCTGTCTTTTGCAGATATTCCGGTAGTTACTCCATTGCCATTTAAGTCAACAGAAATGGTAAAAGCAGTTTCCATCGGATCGGTATTGTGACCCACCATTAAGTCTAGTTTTAATTCATCACACCGTTTTTCTGTTAATGGTGTACAAATTAATCCACGACCATGTTTTGCCATAAAATTAATCATTTCAGGTGTTGCTTTTTCTGCTGCAGCTACAAAATCACCTTCATTTTCGCGATCTTCATCATCAACAACAATTACAACTTTTCCGTTTTTAATATCTTCAATAGCTTCTTTTATTGAGTTTAGTTGAAAAGTTTTATGGGTAGTATTCATTATGTATTTAGTGATTTTTTATTCCTTGCAAATTTATTAAAGTATTTTACAAGTTTGTCTATAATTAGGTCTATATCTATGCTTCCTTTATCTTTTGTTGCTCTGATTGTTAAAAATATACCTACAGGAAGTAATATTAAAGTTGATAACCAACTGCCCCAAAATGCTGGAATTGAGCTTTCTTCTGCCATGTTTTTTCCAAAAGTTGAGATGAAAAAATAAACCACAAAGATAGTAATTCCTAAAACCATTGGAACTCCAAATCCACCTTTTCTAATAATAGAACCTAATGGTGCGCCTATAAAAAACAATACTAAACACGCAAATGAGAATGAAATTCGATTAAAAAATTCAATATCAAACATATTTAATGCTTTTCTATTATTTTTAAAAGTGTCTCTTACGTTTTTTAGATTATCTAATGTTCTTGATGAACTTTGAACAGCGTTTTCAATAACAATTAATTGTTCATTTGAGTTGAAATTATTAAGAATAACAGGTTCTAATTTAGATGTAATAGTAGAATCTCGTTGGTATAATTTATTGGCTCCAATTCTTTGATAAAAATTATCGGCTCTTGATAAAACATATTCATCATATTTTATTTTAAGTGAATCAGCTTTGACTAAAAGTTGTGCTGCACTATACATTTCATGAGCTTCTTTTAAACTTTCAGAATCAAAATCGACATTGTTAAATGATGAAATATCAATATTTACAGTGTAAGTATCAAAATGAGCTTTTGAGAATGGTAAATTTTTTCTGTCATTATATGGATAGCTATAATTTACATGATCTTCATAATAAAAGCCATCTTTTAAAATTAAAGTCATGTATTTACTTCCTTCTTCAGTGGTAATTAATCCTTCTTTAGCGGTAATATCTTTAATATTACCTTTACCATCTGATAAATCTTTTATCAATACATTTCTAAGCTGATTATCATTTTCACCAAATTTTTCATCAAATTTAATACTGAATCCCGGGATTTCATCATTAAAAGTGCCTGGAATTAAAGCTAAAGCCGGTTTGGTTTTTTTGAAATTAAGAATTAAGTTTTTAGTTTTAAACATAGCATTTGGAAATACATAATTTAAAAACAAGAAATTAAAGGCACCAATAAAAAAAACTAAAATTATAAGTGGTTTGATAAGTCTTTGTAATGAAACACCTGCAGATTTTGCTGCTGCGAATTCATAATTTTCTCCCAATTCTCCAATAGCCATGATAGATGATAGTAATATACCAATTGGAATTGCTGTAGGAACAGAAATTAAGGTAATGTACCAAACAAATTTCATCAATATAACAAAGTTAAGGCCTTTGCCAGCTAAATCGTCAAAACGAAGCCAAACAGCCTGCATCACCAAAACAAATAAAACCACAAAAAATGTGGCTATAAATGGTGTTAAGAAACTTTTTAGAATGTATTTGTCAAGTATTTTCAAAACTTATTTGATCTCTGATATTATATATCCTTTTTTGGTCTTATATTTAGCCAAATCAAAAGTAAATAAATTATTAGAGATTTGTTGGTTTGTTTTGAAATTAGTCACCAAAAGAGTTGTTTGTGTGCCATTATTTCCAACTTCAATAAGTTTAGAAATATGTTTTGTTTGAGTGTCAATTCCAACTAAAATATAACGAACTTCTGAATTGCTATCTATTGGTGTTAATTTTACAAACTGAATTTCTCGACCTCCATTTTTTTGAACGATATCCATTTTAATAGTATATCCATTCTTGTAAAAATTAAACATTTTAGATGGGGTAATTGATCCTTCATCATTTTTATCATTTTTACTAATTACAACTTCCTCATCTTCATGAACAATAGTGTATACTTTTTTTCCATCAAAAATTTTTTCAATTCCTAAATATTTTAGGTTGTAAAGATTTTTTTGAAAGGTTAAATTACCCCGTGTTTCTTGATTAACTTTTTCTGCTTTATTATCTAAGTTATAATTGAACTCTAGATAAACATTATTATAAGATTCAATTTTTTTAGAAACTTCGTCTAATAAAGTTCTAGCTGAATTTCCTTGTGCATTGATGTATAAAGAGGAGGTAATTAGTAATAAAAAAATAAAAGCATTTCTCATTTTAAATATTGTTTTTTTCGTTGTCTAATAATTGATTAAGAGCCATTTCATTATGAATTAAAACTTGACGTGCTTTACTGCCTTCAAAGGGGCCTACAATTCCAGCAGCTTCTAATTGATCTATCAATCTACCAGCTCTATTATATCCTAATTTTAACTTTCTTTGAAGTAAAGAAGCAGAACCTTGTTGAGCAATTACAATTAATCTTGCAGCATCTTCAAATAATTCATCCCTATCGCCTAAGTCTACATCAATACTTGTGCCACTATCTTCGCCTGTATATTCTGGTAATAAATAAGCATTTGCATAAGCTCTTTGTGAACCGATATACTCGGTAATTTTTTCTACTTCTGGGGTGTCTATAAATGCACATTGAACACGAATTAAATCGCTGCCGCCAGAATATAACATATCACCTTTTCCAACTAACTGATCTGCACCAGAGCCATCTAAAATGGTTCTTGAATCTATTTTGGAGGTAACTCTAAAAGCAATTCTTGATGGGAAATTTGCCTTAATTAATCCGGTAATTACGTTCACAGATGGACGTTGAGTTGCAATTACTAAATGAATACCGATAGCACGAGCTAACTGAGCTAGACGTGAAATTGGCATTTCAATTTCTTTACCGGCAGTCATAATTAAATCGGCAAATTCATCTACAACTAAAATAATATAAGGTAAAAATCGATGTCCATGTTCTGGATTTAATTTACGTTGAATAAATTTAGTGTTGTATTCTTTAATATTTCTTACCATTCCGAGTTTAAGTAAATCGTAACGATTGTCCATTTCAATACAAAGAGAATTCAACGTATTAATAACTTTAGAAGTATCATTGATAATAGCTTCTTCAGAATCTGGTAATTTGGCTAAATAATGTCGTTCAATTTTATTAAATAACGTAAGCTCCACTTTTTTAGGATCGACTAGAATAAATTTAACTTCTGAAGGATGTTTTTTATATAGCAAAGATGTAAGTACAGCATTTAACCCAACTGATTTTCCTTGTCCGGTAGCACCTGCCATTAAAAGGTGTGGCATTTTAGCTAAATCGACTACAAATGTTTCATTAGAAATGGTTTTTCCTAAAGCAATTGGTAACTCCATATGTGCATTCTGAAATCTTAAAGATGAAATAACAGATTTCATAGAAACAATGGTTGGTTTTTTATTTGGAACTTCAATACCAATAGTTCCTTTTCCGGGAATAGGAGCAATAATACGAATTCCTAATGCGGATAATGATAAGGCAATGTCATCTTCTAAGTTTTTGATTTTGGCAATTCTGATGCCATCATCAGGTACTATTTCATATAGAGTAACAGTTGGACCAACAGTTGCTTTAATGTGTTTAATTCCAATTTTATAATTGTTAAGTGTATCAACAATTCTATTTTTATTAGACTCTAATTCTTCCTGATCTACAGCAATACTGTCATCATAATCTTTCATCAGATTTAAGGTAGGAAACTTATAATTACTCAACTCGAGTCGAGGGTCGAATTCTCCATGCTTTTGAACCAGCGTTTCTGCAAGATTTTCTTCTGCTTGAATTTCTTTTTCAATAGGAGCAATATCAATGGCTAAATCATCTGAAATATCATTTTCAACAATTTCATTATCAGTTGTTAAACTAAAATCCTTAATAATAGGATTTTCAACAATAGGGACAATTACTTCTCTCTCTCCTGCCAAATCAACTAAAGTTTCTTCTGAGTGATTGCTTTTAAAAAGTGCTATCAATTTTTCTGGAAGAAAATTAAATCGAATGGTAATATAAAATAGAAATCCAAAAATCAGTGATAATATGAGTCCTAATTGACCGAGATAATCTTGTAAATATTCCTGTAACTCATAACCAATTTTTCCACTTACAGTAGCGTGTAATAAATCGATAGTTGCAAACGTAACAGATATCCAAATCATTCCTAAAATAGCCCAAGACCATGACCAAAATCTCTTTTTTAAGGATACTCCAACGGTTAAATAGAGTCCAGTAAAAAATAACAAGACCGGTATTAAAAAAGAAGCAATTCCAAATCCGTCAAAAATAAAAAACTGACTTACGGCTGCTCCAATTTTTCCTAAATAATTGTTTACTTCTTCGCTTCTTTCGGCAAAGAAATTTAATTGGCTTTGATCTTTTTCCCAATTGCGATTAGTGAAAAAAGAAATAAAAGATGCCATCAAGAATATTGCTATTAAAAAAAAGAATGACCCAATTATAGATTGTGTTTTACGACTTTCAAAAAACGCATTGGTTTTTTTGAAAATTGAGGGATTATTTTGATCTGAAGATGATTTCTTAGTCTTAGCCATTGAAAAATTATATGCAACAAAAATACTGAATTAGACCTTTATTAAAGTTATAAAGATATAAATTTTGGCAAATAAATGACTAAAAGAATAATAAAGGAAATTAATGTAGCATAAAAAACAGCCCCTGCACTCAAGTCTTTTATTGCTCCAATTTTTTTATGATAAGAAGGATGGATAAAGTCAGCCAATTTTTCAAACACCGTATTGAAAGCTTCTGTAACTATAACTAATCCTATGGCTACAATTTGAAAAAGCCATTCTTGAGTAGTTAAATTCATAAAGAAACCTAAAAAAATCAAGAATAAAGAAAAAAGGGCATGAACTATAAACGCATGTTCAGTTGTAATTAAGTGCCAAGCACCTAATAAAGCAAATTTTATACTTTTTAACCTCCCAACAATAAATTCAAGCCCTTTTTGTATCATAAAATTATAAAACTGCTAATACACTTTCATAATTTGGTTCATCAACAATTTCTGGAACTTGTTGTGTGTAGATTACCACTCCGTTTTCATCTAAAACAACAACTGCTCTAGAATGTAAATTAGCTAAAGGACCATCAACAATTTCTAATCCGTAGTTTTTACCAAAAGAGCCATTGGCAAAATCTGATAAGGTAATTACGTTATTTAAACCTTCTGCACCACAAAAACGAGCTTGAGCAAAAGGTAAATCACGAGAGATACATAATACTTTTGTGTTTTCTAATTCGCTTGCTTCTTTGTTAAAACGTCTAACAGATGCTGCGCAAGTTCCTGTGTCTAAACTTGGAAAAATATTTAATACAACTTTATACCCTTTAAAATCGGCTAAAGTTGCAGTTGATAAATCTGATTTTACTAATGCAAAATCTTTTGCTTTTTCACCTACTTTTGGAAGCGTTCCTGAAGTGTTAAATGGATTTCCTTTTAATGTTATTGCTGCCATAATAATTCTTTTTTCAAATATAATTAATAATGTTGTAATTTTAGTTTTTATGATTGGATAAATAATCTGCTACGCCTTCATGAGTTGCTTTTAATCCACTTTTATCAGCGTTCCAATCTGCAGGACAAGCTTCTCCATTTTCTTCTGTAAATTGCAACGCATCTACCATTCTTAAAGCTTCATCTACATTTCTTCCTAGAGGTAAATCATTTACTAATTGATGACGTACAATACCTTGTTTATCAATTAAAAACAAACCTCTATAAGCAATTAATTCACCTTCTGCTTGTAATAATCCATCTTCATCGTAATAAAAATCACCTGCTAAAACATCATAATTTTTAGCAATTGTTTTATTGGTATCGGCAACTAAAGGATAAGTAACACCTTTTATACCTCCATGAGATTTACTCATTTGTAACCAACCCCAATGAGATTGTTCAGTATCTGTAGAAGCACCAATTACAGCAACGTTTCGTTTCTCAAATTCTGATAATTTATTTTGAAATGCATGCAATTCGGTAGGACAGACAAAAGTAAAATCTTTTGGATAGAAGAATAATAAAACATATTTTTTATCCAAATATTGACTTAATGTAAATTTTTCTACAATTTCTAATCCGTTTATTACTGCTTGTGCAGTGAAATCTGGTGCTTTTTTTCCAACTAATACAGCCATTTTGTTTTTTTTATTGATTAATTAATAATTTACTGTTACAAAGTTAACTTTAGGAGATTTTATTGGGTGTTTCACCGATTTTTATATTTTATAATTATATAATTAAATTTTATTACTAAGATAATTATTAATTGAAATTTTCTATCAAATAGATAAAAGAGTCAACTCAAAACAGTTAATTAAAATATGTATATTCGTACCGAAATTTTACAACTTGCTTTTACATAATTATACATCAGAATTTAGACAAAATTTAAAGATTGCCACTCCAGTTATGTTGGGATCCCTGGGGCACTTATTGGTTGGTTTGGTTGATGATATTATGGTCGGACAATTGAGTCCTGTACATTTGGCTGCCACCTCTTTAGGGAATAGTTTTTTCTTTATTGCATTTTCTATTGGATTGGGTTTTTCTTTTGCAATTACCCCTTTAATTGCAGAATCTGATGGTGAAAATAATATTCATAAAGGAAGAAGTTATTTTCAGCACGGAGTAATATTAACAACTATTTTGGGAATTGTAATGTTTATTGGGCTTTTATTGATAAAACCGATTTTATATCATTTAGATCAGCCTGAAGAAGTAGTTGCATTAGCAATTCCTTATTATGAAATTGTGGCATTTTCTATGATACCGGTAATGGTTTTTCAAGGATTTAAACAGTTTGCTGATGGTTTAGCACAAACTAAATATCCGATGTATGCAACTATTGCCACTAACATTGTAAATATAATTTTAAATTTTATTTTAATTTATGGTTTTTGGATTTTTCCTAGACTTGAAATAGTTGGAGCTGCAATTGGCACTTTGGTTTCAAGATTTGTTTTGGTCTTTATGTTGTATTATTTCTTTAACAAAAATGATGTTTTTAAACCATTTTTAGTACTAATTAAAAAGGCTCAATTAGAACTTCAAGTTTTTAAAAATATTATTAATATAGGTTTTCCATCTGCAATGCAAATGTTGTTTGAAATCGGAATATTTTCTGCGACTGTAATTTTAGCTGGAACTTTAGGGGCTTTTCCGCAAGCAGCCAATCAAATTGCGATAAAATTGGCAACAGCTACTTTTATGATTGCTTCAGGGTTAAGTGTTGCCGCAACTATAAGAGTTGGAAATCAAAAAGGAATGGGAAATTATATTGAATTAAGAAGAATTGCATTTTCTAATTTTCTACTTGTTTTTTTAATCATGTTTGGATTTTCTATAGCTTTTTTATTGCTTAAAAATTATCTTCCTTATATTTTTACAGATAATGTTGAAGTTGTGGTAATTGCATCACAATTACTTGTTATTGCAGCCTTATTTCAAATTTCTGATGGATTTCAGGTTATTTTTTTAGGAGCTTTAAGAGGTTTGCAAGATGTAAAAATACCTTCATATTTAACTTTTATTGCTTACTGGATTATTGGCTTTCCGGTGAGTTACATTTTAGGAATTTTACTTAACTTTGGTGCGGTCGGAATTTGGGTTGGTTTATTAGCCGGTTTAAGTTCATCAGCAATAATGCTTTTTATCCGATTTAATTATTTATCAAAAAAACTTATAAAAACAAATCATTATGAACATACCTAAATTTTTATTAGCTGATAACAGTCAATTTCCTGAAGATTTGTTTGTTGTCCACACAGAATTTCCAAGTTTTATATTAAATATTGCCACTGATGAAGTAGAGTGGATGGATGATTTAGAAGCAGAAGACGGCGTAAACTTAGAAGAAGAAGTTGCAGTGTTACTCGATAAAGCATATGAGTTTTACGAGCAAGAAATGGACTCTTTTGATGAAGAAGAGGATGAAGATGAATAAAAGAAAAACAAAAAACTCGAATTATTATTTGAGTTTTTTTTATTAAAATAGTTTTTCCCGATATAATTCTTTTGCTTGTCCTATCCAGTCATCAGAAATAATTTTACTTTTCCCAAAGGTTGTTACCTCTGCAATTCGGTCTAAATCAGCATCATTTAAAAGAGTGATTTGTTCGTAAGTATAAATACCTAATTCATTTAATTTACTTTCTAATATGGGCCCGATTCCCTTAATTTGCTTTAAATCATCAGGTGTTTTATCCGATGGAATATTGCTGATTTTCGGAACCATTACACCTCGTTCATAGGTTTTTCTAGCTTTAATGGTTGTGTTTATTTCTTCTTCAAATAATTCAACTTGGTTTTTAAAATCTTTTATTTCTTCTTGATGGATTTTGGAGTAAATGGATTTTGCGAAAAACCATCCAATTAAAAAAGCACCAAGCATCCAAAAAAATAATTCTAAAAGATGTGCAGTGTTTTGATTTGTAAAAATACTTAGAAACATAGGAGGATTGTTATTTAATTATTATTTCAATTCGTCTATTTAATGATTTTCCTTCACGGCTAATATTATCTGCAATAGGTTCTATTTCACCTTTTGATTCTGTAACTATTTTATAAGGTTCAATTTGTTGAGAAATCAAAAAATCTTTAACAAACTGGGCTCGTTTTAATCCGATATTATAATTAAATGTAGCATCTCCTTCACTATCTGTATGACCTACAACATGAACTTTTTTATTTGGATATTGACTTAAGAATGATTTTAATTCTAAAACATAATCGATTAACTCATCAGTAGGTCTAAAACTTTGATTGCCAAAGGAGAATCGCAAAGTTTTATTGGCTATAATTGCTGAAGCGTTATTTACTTTTAAACGTACTAAATCTTTAAAATATATAGATATAGCGCCTTCAAAAAGTTGTTTTGCATTAAAATCAAATTCAGTTAATTGTGATTCTAAAGTTATTCGATCTGAAGGTATTCCAGAATTTATAAGCCAATTTTTTAAAAATTGACCTCTTTTTTGTCCTAAATTCTCTCCAGTTGTGTTGTTAATTTCCGATTTTAAATAATTAACTGTGATAAATAAATTGGTAGATTTATTCTTTTCTAAATAATTTTTAATTGAATCGTTAATAGGTAAAAAATTAGCAGGTATTATAACAGAGTCAGATTTAGAAGTAATAATAAAGTTACCATCAAATTCAAATATCTTTTTTCCTTTTTCATCAGTAATTAAGAAAAAATTTGTTTTATTAACCTCTTTGTGTTGTGTATTTATTTCATTATCAGTATTCTGTGTATGTGTAATACTGCAATTTCCTAAAATAGGATTGCTTAAAAAATTATGAAACAATAATGCAACCACAGACCAAATTAAAAAGGCGGCAAATGCTTGTAAAAATTTATTCATAAATTGCTTTATTGTAAATGGTTAAAATTAGAGAAATGTTTTTAAAGTAACAAGTATATCAACAATTCAAATTTTGTCTCATTAATATTAATTATTTTTTGGCTTTTTGAACCAATTCTAGCTGATCAATATTCACTTTTGTAGTGAATAATCCATAGTTAACTGTTGCAATATTTTTTTCAATTTTATCAATTGTTCCACAAGCTTGACCATCAAATAATCTAACTTGATCATGAATGTTAAATTGATAATTCATCTTTTTTTCTTGTGCTTCTTTTTTTATTTCTTCAACAACTACCTTAATTATTTCTACTTCTTTTAATACTTCTATTTCAGTTGCTAATATTGCTTCTTGCTTTTTAATAACATCTAATTCAGCTTTTTTTATCACTTTTTTTGATGTTGTTTTTAGCATAGGTTTTGGTGGATTTTTCTTTTGATATTTTTCCTTTTCGGTAGCAATCCACAAATTAAAATCAGCTAAAAATTGCTTTTTATTATTTGTTTGGAAATATTTATTGGCAAGTTCATTTATTTTCCTGCCATAAATCAACATTTTTTGGTTTTGATCGTATAACTCATAAAATTGAATCAATTTTTGTTGCATTTTATCTTGAGTTTCTTGTAAATTTTCAGAAGTTTCAATTACTTTATCTTTTTCTATTTCTAGTATTTCTGATGTTTTTTGCAGTTTATTGCGTTCTTTTTGAAGTTTAGTAATTGTCTTATCCAAACGTACTTTTCCTTTTTCAACACGCTTTTTTGCTCTATTAATAATGCTATAAGGTATACCATTTTTAAGTGCTACTTCAAAAGTAAAGGAACTTCCTGGTTGACCGATAAATAAGTGATAAAGCGGTTCTAAAGTTCTTTCATCAAACTGCATATTAGCATTAACTACATGAGGAAGCTCATCAGCTAAAATTTTAAGATTGGCATAATGTGTTGTAATAATTCCAAATGCTTTTCTGTGATAAAATTCCTCAAGAAACACTTCTGCCAAAGCTCCACCTAATTCTGGATCACTTCCTGTTCCAAATTCGTCAATTAAAAAAAGGGTATTTTCTTGACATTTTTTTAAAAATTGTCGCATATTTTTTAAGCGATAACTATAGGTACTCAAATGATTTTCAATAGATTGATTGTCGCCAATATCGGTTAAAATAGTATCAAACAAAAATATTTCACTGCGTTCATGAACAGGAATCAAAATCCCACTTTGAATCATCAATTGTAAAAGACCAACTGTTTTTAACGTAATACTTTTGCCACCGGCATTTGGTCCGGATATAACAATAATTTGCTGTTTTTCATTTAATTCAAAACTTTGTGGAATTGTCTTGAGTTTTTTTCTATTGTTGAGTTCGACTAAAATAGGATGATAAGCATTTTTTAGCAATAACCTTTTCTCTTTTACAATATTTGGTAAGGTAGCTTTAATTGAAATAGCATATTTTGCTTTGGCGCTCACCGTATCGAGGTAAATTAAATAATTTTGATAACTAATTAATACACTCTGAAAAGGTCGTAGTTCATCAGTTAATTTTTTTAAAATTTTGATGATTTCTTCTTTTTCTTGATATTCTAAATCTTGTAATTCTCTGGTAAAATGAAGTGAAACTTCAGGTGCAATAAAAGCAATACTCCCAGATTTTGAAGTTCCTAAAAACAATCCTTTTACCTTCTTTTTATGTGCTGCTAAAACTGCCAAAACGCGATGGTTTTCCATTACAGATTCTCGAATATCGTCTAAGTAACCTAATCCGTTAAATTTAGAAAGCGCTTTGTTAAATCCTTCTGTAATCTGACTTCTAACTTCAGAAATAGATTTTCTAATTTGTTTTAAATTGGGTGATGCAGCATCTAAAACGGTTCCAAATGGAGCAATAATTTTATTAATTTCAACAACAATGATAGATTCAAAAGTTAGATTTGATGATTGTTGAGTTAAAGTTGGATAAAGTATTTCAAATTTTTTAAGAAATTTTAGAATTTCTAAAACAGTATTGGTTAATGAAACTACTTTTAAAAAAGAGGCTGGTTCTAAATAGCTGTTTTCAATGGTTAACAGATGAATTTCTTTAGTTATGTCATCAAAATAATGAGTTGGAATCCGATTGTTATTTTCAAAAGAAGATACATACTCAAAAGTTTGATTAAGTTCTGAAAGCAATTTATTTCTATCCGAAATAGCTCTAATTAATTGAACATTTTTCTTACCTAAATCTGTTAAACAATATTTTTCAATACTGTTAAGGACTGTATAAAATTCTAAATCAGTTAAAGTTTTTTCTGCAATATTACCCATCAAAATATTATATTTGAAGCAAACAAAATTAAGCAGAATTGTTGAGTTTAAATATTCTTATCTTTTGTAAATGGAAATACTTATAGAAAAAAGTTGGAAGGAAGCGTTAAAAGATGAATTTGAAAAATACTATTTTAAAAATTTAACTGATTTTGTTAAAAGGGAATACAGAATTTATCAATGTTATCCTAAAGGCTCAGAAATTTTTGCAGCATTTGATGCTTGTTCTTTGTCAGATGTTAAAGTAGTTATCATTGGTCAAGATCCTTATCATGGTAAAAATCAAGCTAATGGACTTTGTTTTTCAGTGCATAATGGAGTGCCACATCCACCATCTTTAAAGAATATTTTTAAAGAAATTTTGAATGATCTAGGAGTAGCATATCCAGTTAGTGGAGATTTAACAAGATTAGCGAATCAAGGAGTTTTACTTTTAAATGCAACTTTAACTGTGAGAGCCCACGAAGCTGGTTCTCATCAACAAAAAGGTTGGGAAATATTTACAGATGAAGTAATTAAAATAATTTCAGTTCAAAAACAACAGGTAGTTTTTATGTTATGGGGTGGGTTTGCCCAGAAAAAAATAAGATTAATAAACACTAAAAAACATTGTATTTTAACTACAGGTCATCCTTCACCTTTAAGTGCTAATAGAGGTTATTGGTTTGGGAATAAACATTTTAGTAAAGCTAATTTGTATTTAAAACAAAATGGAATCAAAACAATTGATTGGTAATTATTTTTTTATAAAAGTAAAGTTTACTCTTTTATATTTCCCCTGTTGAAATCCTTCAATAAATGTTTTTAGGGTATCATTTTTTGGTTTTTGGTAAACAATATATTGAGGAAAATCATGTAGTTTATTTTCAAATCTTAAAGTATCAGCATTTAATTTAGAAATTAGTTTAAATCTGATTGGTTGACCCTTATTTTGATTGCTTACTAAAGCCTGATAATAGATGTTTTCCTTGTTATGTTCTCGTACTTTTTCAATTTTGAGTTCTTCAAAATAAACAGTATCCAGATTTTTAATAAAGTAACTTTTTCCTATTAATAATTGATTTTTTTCTTCCTCCCATTTTTCGATCAAAATGCCGTTCTTACTTTCATAAATCCATTCACCTTCCAACCAATTTAAATCTGAATAATTGGTTGAACTCTGTTGATAGGTACAATTTGAAGTTACTAAGTATATAAAAATTAAAACAATTTCAATTCTCATCTGTTAAGTTTTTCTATCAAAAATAAATATATGTTAAAAATAATCAAAAGCATATTTATTATTGATAAAACTCATGTTTGTATGATTTTAGTTTTTATATATTTACAGCATTAAATTTAAAATAATGACAAATAAAAACAAAAAAATATCGTTGTTTCAGCGTTTTTTAAATGGGATAGAAATTATGGGTAATGCTTTGCCGCATCCAGCAACTTTATTCTTATTATTTGCTTTAATAACGCTAGCAATCTCCGGATTAGGAGGAATGTTAAGTTGGCAAGTAGCTCACCCTGCAACACATGAAATTATTCCGGTTAAAAATTTGCTTTCCATTGAAGGCTTACATTTTATCTTACAGAAAACGGTTACTAATTTTACTAGTTTTGCACCACTTGGAATTGTATTGGTAGCAATGTTAGGTATTGGTATTGCTGAAAAAAGTGGATTAATAGGAGTTGTTATCCGACTTTTAGTACTTTCTTCACCTAGAAAACTTTTAACTTTTGTAATTGTATTTGCAGGTGTAATGTCTAATGCAGCTAGTGATGTTGGTTATGTATTGCTAATTCCACTATCTGGTGTTATATTTTTGGCGGTTGGACGTCACCCAATTGCAGGTATGGCAGCAGCTTTTGCAGGGGTTTCAGGTGGATTTAGCGCCAATTTATTATTAGGAACTATTGACCCTTTATTAGCCGGTTTATCGCAGGAAGCCGCACAAATAATTGATCCATCTTATCAGGTTAATGCAACTGCTAACTATTATTTTATGTTTGTTTCAACATTCATGATTGCTTTTGCAGGAACCTTTGTTACTGAAAAAATTGTAGTTCCGCGTTTGGGAGCATATCATTCTGATGAAATTATTCCCGAAAAACTAGAACAATTATCAAAGAGTGAAAAAAAGGGATTGCTTTGGGCTACTATAATTTTTGGTATTTATATACTCATCATTTTAGCAGGAACTATTCCAACAGATGGTTATTTTAGAGGTGAAGAGGGTTCTTTACTTAAATCTCCATTGTTAGAAGGAGTTGTTACTTTATTATTCTTAGTGGCTGGTTCTGCCGGAATTGCCTATGGTGTAGCTATAGGTAAATTTAAAAATGATTCTGATGTTATGAATGGGATGGCTGATAGTATGAAAACTATGGCAACTTATTTGGTTTTGGTATTTTTTGCTGCCCAGTTTGTGGCCTATTTTAAGGAAAGTAATTTAGGTATTTATGTAGCTGTAACTGGAGCTGAAGCACTAATGGCAGCAGATTTAAATGTTTATGTGCTGATGGTGTTATTCATTTTCTTTGCGGGTACCGTTAATTTGGTCATGGGAAGTGCGTCTGCTAAATGGGCTATTATGGCTCCCATATTTATTCCAATTTTTATGTTAATGGGTTATTCTCCAGAATTGTCACAAGCAGTTTTTAGAATTGGAGATAGTGTTACCAATATCATTTCTCCTATGATGAGTTTCTTTGCATTAATTATTGCTTTTGTTCAGAAATATGATAAAAAAGCTGGAATTGGAACCATTATTTCAGTCATGATTCCATATACATTTGTATTTACAATTTTGTGGACACTTTTATTATTTGTATGGATTTATTTTGGTTGGCCCTTAGGTCCTGGCGCCGATTTATATTATACAAAACCATTTTAATTAAATTTAAAGGGCTGATTTTCAGCCTTTTTTTTATGTTGATTTTTTAATAATGATGTGAAGCACAATAGCGGGTACTAAAAATAAAAAGATGATACTCATTTTTTTAAATTGGTAAATAGATATGAATTGACTGTTTACTTTAATGCATTTTTTAAAATTGTTACAGGATGTTCAGCAATTCGTTTGGCGCCATCATAAATTTGATGTCTGCAACTAGTTCCTGCAGCACCTATTATAGATTGTTTATCTAAATTTCTAATTCTTTTAAAAACAGTATCTTCTCCAATTTGCATACTTATTTTGTAGTGTTCTTTTTCATAACCAAAAGCACCAGCCATTCCGCAACAACCAGTATTTAGAATGGTAACCTTATAATTTTTTGGTAGGGAAAGCATTGATTGGGTAGCATCTATAGAGCTTAATGATTTTTGATGACAATGTCCGTGAATTTTAATTTCGCAAGGTTCATCAACAAATGAATCTGAATTTATATTACCTAAATCAACTTCATTTTTAATAAACTCTTCAATAGTAAAGGTGTATTCAGCTAATTTTTTAGCAGCGGTTTTATCATCAGATAATCTGACATATTCATCTCTAAAACCTAATATAGCAGAAGGTTCAATACCAATTAAAGGTGTGTTTTCATCAATTAAATTTTTAAAAATCTCGATATTTTTGTCAACTACTTTTTTTGCTTGTTTTAAAAATCCTTTA